>JBFJYC010000300.1:0-3470 GCA_041622815.1 Spongiibacteraceae bacterium
GAGTGGTGAATTTGTTGTTGAAAATATCAAGAAAAGCGCTTCGCTGGCAGATATAGCAGCTGCAATCAATGCGGATAGCGACAACACTGGTGACATTGCCGTATCCGCTTCAGTGGTCACGGACGATCTTGGCAGCTACCTAGTGCTGACTTCTGCAACTGCTGGCGACGACTATAATATTGAAGTTGAAGATACCGGAAGTGCGGACTTAGCTGCTTTTGAAATCACTGCAGCTCAAAATGCTGCTGACACTTCTTCAAATTACGGTGTGGATAGTGCTGGGCAGGACACTTTCGCGCAAATCGATGTGGACGGCTTTTCCTATAGCTTTTCCGACACTTCTTATAGTTTTGCCGATTCGGAAGTATTGCCGGGCGTGACGATCAATATTCTTGCTGCGGACGTCGGTACAAAGTATGACCTTACGATCGCTGCCGAAGAAGCGGCCGAGCAAAACAATTCCCCGACCGAAGATGCTGTCAGCAGCGCGGTCGAGGATTTCGTGGCGGCCTACAACACCCTGCGTACTACGCTGAATGATCTGACCGCATACGATCAGGAAGCTAATACTCAAGGCTTATTGAATGGCGACCCCACGGTGCGGGCGATCGCGGCAAGCTTGCGCAATGTCATCAGTGATTCAGTCAGTGGTATTAGCGGTGGTATCGACACGCTGGCGGAGATTGGTGTTACGACCAACGTCAATGATGGCACGCTCGAGATAGATTCAGAGCAGCTCTCTGCGGCGCTGGAGGGTAATGTCGACGGCTTTGAGACCTTGTTCAGCGGCCCCGATGGATTTGCCACGCGCTTGGATAGCTTTATCAACCCTTATGTGCAGTCGGCCGGATTAATCGATAACCGCACCGATGGCTTGAAAAGTCAGATAGATCGGATCGAGTCTCAGCGCGAAGCGCTGAACCGGCGTATTATCGGCATCGAAGAGCGCTATCTGCGCCAGTTCACGGCTTTAGATACGTTGTTGGGCGAGCTACAAAACTCCAGTAACTTCTTAACCAGTCAGTTGGCGAACCTGCCCGGCGCGGTACCGATCAATAAGCGGTGATTGTGGCTGTGATCGGCTTTAATCGGTAAAGAATTTACGATTTTTGCCGATAATATAGGGGTAAGCAGTTAAATTTCAGGGAGGCAGTTATGGCATACGGTAGCAGCGGCGCCACCAATCTATACGCCAGTGTCGGCGCCCAGTCGGGTGTTGATTCAGCCTCTCCCACGCGTCTTATCCAGATGTTGATGGGTGGGGTTTTGGATAAGGTCGCTTTGGCCAAGGGCCAGATTCAGCGCAATGAAGTCGCGCAAAAAGCCGAGTCCATCAGCAAGGCCGTGCGCATTGTCGACGGCCTGCGCATGAGTCTGGATCAGGATGTGAAGCACCAGATCACTGAAAATCTCGATGAGCTCTACGACTATATGAACCGCCGCCTGATGCAGGCCAATATCAGCAATGATGTTGCCGCGCTGGATGAGGTTTCAAGCCTGATGCGCGAACTCAAAGAAGCCTGGGATGCAGTTACCGAAGCGACTCCGCCCGCCGGTCAGGAATAGGGCGGTTATCAGGTCATGGGCGAAGTGATTCAATTTCCGCAGCTAAGCAATATCAAACGGCAGCGCTCCCTTGACGAGTTGGTGGAGATCACCGAATCGATTCTGGATTTAGCGCGCGCCGGTGATTGGTCAGCGGCGGTGGATTGCCAGCGCGAGCGGCGGCAGAAGTTGGAAGTGTTTTTTGCATCGCCGCCGGATCAAAGCGAGGCGAATGCGGTGGCGACCGTGACCCAGGCCATTCTGGATATCGACGCCAAAGTCACCGATATTCTTCACAACCAACGTCGGCAGATGCTTGAAGATGCCGGGCGCACCCGCGAGGGGCACGTTGCAGTCAGCGCCTATCTGAGTCACGATTGATCGGCTATGGCCGATACCGACTCCCTCGACGATTCTATTCATTTCACCCGCTCACTGCCTGTGCAGTGGCAGGCGCTTGATAGTCCGCTCAGTGAATTTCAGCTCGCCGCCAATGATCAGGCCAACCTGGTCTTGCTCGATGGCATCGCCATGCTCGAAGAACAGCCCAAGGTTGAAGAGGGCAGCCCGATGGCGGCGGATATCACCCGCATGGACGCCAAGCTCGATTTGATGATGAGCATGCTGTCACGACTGATGGCACATTTTGAGAAGTTTCCCGCCCAGCAAACTGTCACCCTGTCGGCGCACTATATTGCCTGGCATGAGGCGGATGAGATGCCCTCCGGCGGCCCCAACGGCACGCTGGATATCTATATTCACCCGACCATTATCACGCCTTTACGGGTGCCGGTAACGCTGGAGAGCGGCGGTCGCGCGGCGATCACCGGGCTCGGTGCCCGGGTTCAAAACGCCTGGGAGAAGTACCTGTTCCGCCAGCATCGGCGTGAAGTGGCGCAGTCGAAGAATCCCGGCTAATTCACAAAAAAAATAGTGCTGACAAGCACTTACAATCAAAAAATTTCGTCAAAATATTGGCGAATTAGGTATATTTCGCTACATTCGCCGTTCTTTTCTGCTATATAGTGCGTTCGGGTTGAGAATAAGCTTAAGGAAAACTTGATGGGGGGAATGGCAGCGCAAGCCTCGGCCAACGCATCGGCAGCAATCTCTCCGTTGGGTAATTCCGCTTCGATGCATGCGCTGCGCGAACTGATCGCGCAGGTTGCACCCCACGATACGCTCGCATTAATTCTCGGCGAATCCGGTACCGGTAAAGAAGTGGTGGCGCGCAGTGTGCATGCCTCGTCGAATCGTGCCGATCGCCCCTTTGTGCCGGTTAACTGCGGCGCCATTCCCGCCGACTTGCTCGAGAGCGAGCTGTTCGGCCATGAGAAGGGTGCCTTCACCGGCGCGGTCACTACCCGCAAAGGCCGTTTCGAGATGGCCGAGGGCGGCACGCTGTTTCTCGATGAAATCGGTGATATGAGCCTGACCATGCAGGTTAAGCTGCTGCGGGTGCTACAGGAGCGCTGCTTTGAACGCGTCGGCTCCAACAAAACCATTCACTGTGACGTTCGCATTGTCGCGGCGACACATCGCGATCTCGCCGGCATGATTGAAGACGGCAGCTTCCGCCACGATTTATATTTCCGGCTCAATGTCTTCCCGATCGAGCTGCCGCCGTTGCGCGAACACACCGAAGATTTGCCGGTGCTGGTCAATTTCTTCTTCAAAAAGCAGCGCAAGCGCGGTCTCAGCGCGGTTGATCTGAGCGATGCCGCGCTAAAAGCGATGGCCAGCTACGCGTGGCCGGGCAATATCCGCGAGTTGGAAAACCTGCTGGAGCGGCTGGCCATCACCCATGCCGGCAAAAAAGTCCGAACCAAGGACCTGCCGTTTGAGGTCGCGGCGGGTGCCGGGGACGAGCTATCAGCGGTGGAAAGCACCGACGACGGGCCGGAAGTCGGCGCCGATGAGCGGGC
>JBFJYC010000301.1:0-3469 GCA_041622815.1 Spongiibacteraceae bacterium
AAGCCGATACCCGGCGCAGGCTTCGCTTTGGGTATGGAACGGCTGTGCCTGCTGCTTGAAACACTGAACAAGTTGCCGGAAACTCCGGCGACCGCAGCGGTTTATATCGTACATGCCGGCGAAGGAAGCAGCACGGTCGCGCTGCGATTGGCCGAACAACTGCGCGACAAGATGCCGGCACTGGCGGTGCTGAGCCACTGCGGCGGCGGCGGCTTCAAGAGTCAGTTTAAACGGGCTGATAAAGCCGGTGCGGAAATCGCACTGATTTTGGGCGAACAGGAGCTGGCCGACGGCACTGTGACAGTAAAATTTTTACGCGACACCGGTCGCGGGCAGGAAACCCTTGCTATTGATTCAGTAGCGGCTACGGTCGCTGCAAACTTAGGCTATTAGAGGATGCTGAGTGGACACCTACAGAACTGAAGACGAACAAGTTGAAGCGCTGAAAAAGTGGTGGAAAGAAAATGGCCGCTCCACAATCCTCGGTATTGTCGTCGCGGTGGCGCTCGCCGGCGGCTGGCGCAGCTGGCAGAGCTGGCAGGTCGATCAGTCCAATAGTGCTTCGGAGATCTACCATAGTCTGCTCGAAGCTGATGCACTGGCGGTAAACAATGAAAGCCAGCGCTCCACGGCCGTATTTCTGGCCGGACAGTTGCGCGAAGAGCACGCCCGAACGGGTTACGGACATTTAGCGGCGCTGTTTTTGGCCCGCTACGCTGCCGAGGCGGGCAGCTGGGAAGAGGCGGAAGCGCAGTTGCAGTGGCTGCTGTCGAAAAAGCCGGAAGCGGCACTGGCCACGCAGGCGAGACTGCGTTTAGCGCAGGTTTTGCTGGCTACTGAGCGTTACGATCAGGCGTTGGCGCAGCTGAAATTAGAAGTCGCGCCCGGCTACGAGGCGCTGGCGGAAGAGCTGCGCGGTGATATTTTGCTGGCCAAAGGTGATAGCCAGGCGGCGCTCAGCGCCTTTGTTGCGGCGCAGGCGATTCAGGCGGCTAACCGGCGCGCCGGCAGCAATGTGTTGCTGGACATGAAGATACAACATATCCGCCAGTCTGCCGCCGGAGCGGGTGACACGGCAAAGAACGAATCAAAAGAGGCGGTCGAGTGATGATGCAGGCAAAAACGTGGCGGTTTTCGGGTTTGCTGTTAGCAGTGCTGGTGGTGGTCGGGTGCAGCACTACCGACGAAGCCACTGAGCCTGCGCCGCTGGTGGAGTTCGCTGAGGAAGTCCGGCTCGATAAATTGTGGTCGATTAAGATCGGCAACGGTCAGGGCAAAGCCTATAACCGGATAACGCCGCTACTCAGCGGCGATGAGTTAATCGCGGCCGCCGCCGATGGCACTGTTGCTGTTATCGACTACCGCAAAGGCAAGGTTATTTGGAAGGTTGAGACCGAGCGGCCTTTGGTTGGCGGTGTCGGCGCCAACGACGAGCTGGTTTTGCTGGGCGCGGAGAGTGGCCACCTGATGGCACTTGATCGCAAGACGGCCAAGCTGCGCTGGCAGACACAACTCACCGGTGAAATTCTGGCGCCGCCGCACGCCAATGACCGTTATGTGGTGGCACAAACCTACGACGGTAAAGTCTTTGCTTTGGATGCTAAGACCGGCAAAGAACTGTGGCGACATACAACGCTGGTACCGCGCCTGACCTTGCGCGGCACCGGAACGCCTTTTATCTATGGACCACGGGTGCTTGCCGGCTTCGCCAATGGCCGGGTTGCCGCACTGGATCTCGAGACCGGCACACCGCTTTGGGAGCAGCGCCTTTCGATTCCCAAGGGGAGTACTGAAATCGCACGGCTGTCCGATGTCGACGGCGAAATTCTGATTGTGAATGATTTACTCTACGCTGTCGGCTATCAGGGGCGCATCGCTGCGATAGATATTGCCTCGGGCAACCGGGTCTGGGATCGCGATGCATCGAGCTATGTCGGTTTAGCGCTGGGTTACGACAATATTTACGTCGCCGGGTCTGACGGTACGGTGACCGCGCACAAAATGACCGGCGAGTCGGTCGGTTGGACGCAGACCGCACTGGCGCGGCGTAAGCTATCGGATCCGACTGCATTCCGCCGTGTTGTTGCGGTCGGCGATCACGAGGGCTATCTGCACCTGTTGTCACAGGTCGACGGCCGCATGGTCGGCCGACTTCACGTCGATGGCGACGGCTTGCGTGTGGTTTCCCGGACCTGGCGTGACCAAATCTACGTATTCACCAACGGCGGTAAATTAATTGCTTACAAGTTGCTGCCGGTACAAGCGAAGCAATCCCGTGGATTCTTGGGTATGGGTGGTAACAAGGCAGAACCGAAGCGGAAAGCGCAGCAGTCCGAAGCGCAGAAGAGTGCCGTTGAGGCCTATCAAACACCGGAGTGGCAGGAGTTTTTACGCCGCAATGAAGCTGAGGAAGCGCGGGAACGCAATTGAGCCACGCTAATCGTATGCGAATACCGTCATGATTCCTGTACTGGCGCTGGTCGGGCGCCCCAATGTCGGCAAGTCGACCCTGTTTAACCGCCTGACAAAAACCCGTAACGCACTGGTGGCAAACCTGCCGGGCCTGACCCGCGATCGCCAATACGGCGAGTGCAATTGGCAGGGCCGGCGCTGCATTCTGATTGATACCGGTGGCCTCAGCGGCGACGAAGAGGGCATCGATGAGCATATGGCGAATCAGTCGCGCGCGGCGATTGAAGAAGCCGATGCCATTATTTTATTACTCGATTCCCGCGAAGGGCTGACCGCCTATGACCAGCATCTTGCATCGCAGCTACGGCGCAGCTCCAAGCCCGTATATATAGTTGCGAATAAAATCGACGGGGTGGATCCGTCTGTGGCGATGGCGGATTTCTACCGTCTCGGTTTTGAAGCTGTATTCCCGATGACCGCGACCCACGGCAAGGGCGTAGGCCCGTTGATGGAGGCGGCACTCGGCGCAATTGATCCGGAGGCGGAAGTTGAACCGCCGCAGTCGCATGGCACCAAGATCGCGATTGTCGGTCGCCCCAATGTCGGCAAGTCCACACTGGTGAATCGCATTCTGGGTGAGGAGCGGGTCGTGGTGTTCGACGAACCCGGCACCACGCGCGACAGCGTTTATATCGACTATCACCGCGACGACACCCACTACACGCTGATCGATACAGCCGGTGTCCGCAAGCGCAAGAACATTAAGGAGACGGTTGAAAAGTTCTCCATCGTCAAAACCCTGCAGGCGATCAGCGACGCCAATGTCGCGGTATTAGTGATCGATGCGCGCGAAGGTGTGGTCGACCAGGACCTGCATTTGTTGGGGCATATTATCGATGCCGGGCGCGCCGTGGTGATCGCGGTAAACAAGTGGGACGGGCTTGAAGCGGATGCCCGCGAGCGCATTAAAACCGAACTTGACCGACGTTTACAGTTTATCGACTACGCCGAGATACATTTTATTTCAGCCCTGCACGGCAGCGGCGTCGGTAAACTC
>JBFJYC010000302.1:0-3434 GCA_041622815.1 Spongiibacteraceae bacterium
GCAGGAAATCATCGTCCTGCTCAAACAGCGCATAACTAAAGTCCGCCGAGGCCACCGTAGACTGAGTCAGGCGAAAACGCAGCATACCGTGCAGCTGCTGATACAGATTATCCGGCTCCTGCGCTATTGAACCGTAGCCGGAGGGGTAGCCGGCAGCTGCATTCCATTGCGGATGTGCCGTATAGGGATTTTGCCATTGCATTGAATCGTTGCTGTTTTTGAAGCGCGAAACCGTATAGCCGAACTGTGCGTGCCTGGCGCTATCGGACCAGGCGAGCATCATCTGTAATTTATCGTGGGTATAGTCAACCGGCGTCGGCATAGTTACCGCCCGCGGATTACCACCGGTGTAGCCGATCACCCCGTTATGTGTTTTCAAACCGTCTTTGATTTCGTGGCTGTAAGCAACGCTGCCGGTGAATCCGTTGTTGCCGAACCAACCGTAATCCAGACTGAACTGCTTTCTTTTTGTAGCGTCTTCGTAACTGACCAGCGCCGCATCGAGACCGGTCATGCCGGCAGTGGTGTCCGCCGCCACCCAGCCGGCAGGCAGCGTCAATACATCGGAGCCGACACCGGCAAAAGGCACGCGCCCGTCACGCGAACGATTGTGCGGTAGCTCCCGGTACCCGAACCGCAGACTGCGGCGGCCCGCCTGCCGGAATCGTAATTCCAGCGAGCGGGAATCGAGGCCCAGATTATCGCCGCTCGCCTGCCACTGGCCGTCGTCAGTGACATCGCGCAAGTCAAAGTTAAAAACGGCGTAGGGTTGATCATCGGTTATGCCGGTGTATTCACCGAATTTCATACTCTCCTCGCTGAGCACCACCGAGCCGAGTTCGACGCTCCCCTCCACCGCATACAGTTTTGGTGCGCACAGTGCGGCCGTAAGCACCAGCAGGCTGGTGAAGGTAATTAATTCCGGGCGCTGGTGCCGGCCCTGCATGACGGCAGCGGCCGCCGGTTTGAGAGGCTTGTTCATTGTAGTACTCCCTGCATAGCCAACCCTGTATTCACCGGGTTATGCGCACACCGGACGGGTGGTTTGAGCCATGAATCTGGGTGTGACAATTCATACAATCGCGGTACAACACGGAAGAAGAACTGCCGAAAGGCGGCACACTGTTGCCGCTATAGACATTGCTCGGATGGAAACCGGCCATATGACACTGCTGGCAGAGCCACGGTGTCGCGCCGGTGAGCATCGGCCGGTGTATCGAGCCGTGGGGGTTGTGGCAATTGCTGCAGTCTTCGGTGACCGGTGCGTGCTCCCACAGGAAGGGGCCGCGTTTCTCGGCGTGACATTCGAAACAGGTTTCATTTGCCGAGGACTGCTTCAGCAGGCCCTCACCCATCGAGCCGTGTGAATTATGACAATCCGAGCACTGCATCAAGCCCTCGGCAATCGGGTGCGTTGAGGGTTTGTGAATTTCCGCGCGCTGGTCACGGTGACAGTCGAGGCAGACACCTGTCTGCCCGGTTTTCTGCAACACCGGATCCTCTTCGGCATGCAGTGTGTGACAGGAAGCACAGGACAGGCCTTCAAATTCATGTGTGCTACCGGGCCAGTGTCCGCGCTCGCTATCGGTGTGACAAGCCATACAAACCGCGTTCTGCTCTGCCACCGGCGTGGCACTGCCAAAGGTAACCGCCGGTGCCGGCTGCTTGCCGTCGTCACCGAATTGCAGATGCTGTACACTCGGGCCGTGGCAGCTTTGGCAGCCCTGCTGTGAGAACGGCGTGTGGGGGCTGGATTTGTCTGCGTGCGGCGTTTTCAGAATATCCGCTGCCGGGCTCGCACCCGCAGCACCGTGACAGCCAAGACAAACTTGGGGGTCACCGTCCTGATAGGCCGCCTCAGCCGCTTGCGCTAGCTGCAACGAAGGCAGCAGTAGCGCCATCGCCACTAAGCGCAACAGCGCGGGAATACGGTGACGAGTGTTGCAGGATGCCATTATTTACCCCCCCGCCGGAACACAGCATCAACTGATGATGTATTTCCTGGTGGATATCGACTCTAAATCAGGCATTGACCGGCTTGCCGGATCCAACCTCTGCCATGCTTCACAATGTTCCGCCAGCGCCGCCAACACATCACAACGACTGACTACCCCAAGTAATTTGTTGTCTTCGGTTACCGGCACATGACGAAACTCATGCTGCAGAAATATCGCCGCCAGTGAAAATACGCCTGTTTCCGGCTTTATGCTAATCGGGTGAATACGCATCACCTCATCGACCGGCAGCTCGGCATTGCCATAGACCAGCCCATTGGCGTAGGACTGCATCAGATCGCTCTCTGATACAAAGCCGACTAATTCCGGCTGATCGCCGTCGCCTGCCACAACCGGCGCACTGGATACTTTTGTCTCGAGCAATATTTTGGCCGCCGCCGCGATGGTCATGTCGCGCCGGACACTCACCGGCGACTTCGCCATCATTTCTTTTGCGGTCGGCCCTTCGGATTCAATCTGCACTGCGCTTCCCCCGTCTTTTGAAACAACTGAAGCGGACTTCAGCCCCTTACTCCTGTATAAACCTCGATAGCTGCTGCCGCAAGTGCGCATTTTCTGTGCCCAGCTCTTCCAGCCTGTCCATCAGTTCCAGTGCGACGGCGACACCCGCCCAATCGATATCCAGTTCGCGACGCAGACGCACCGCTTTATTCGTGACCGCGACCATGCGGGCGTCAAACACCCAGGTCTCGGGCAATTCACCACGGGGCTCAACAATGCCGTGCGCCACCACCTCATGAACCACTGCCTCGGACACCCCGACCGATCGGCAAACCTGGGTAATGCTGAGCTCCACCACCAAATTGTCCGTCATTTTCCGATCCATCCTTCGCGCGGATTAAAATCGCTTGTTTCGGCCAGCTGCTGCCAAAGCTGCCGCTCGTCCTCGCCGCTGTGCGCCGGCACTACAACCTTGAAAACAGCATACAGGTCACCCCTGCCATTTTTGCTGTACAGGCCGTTGCCCTTAATCCGCAGCCGCTTGCCGGCCTGAGTATTGGCAGGCACTGTGAGCTGTATCTTGCCGGTCAGTGTCGGCACGGTGATTTTGGCGCCCAGCACCGCTTCCCAGGGCGCAACCGGCACCGTGACGATCAGGTTGTGACCCTCGACATCAAACAACGGATGCGGCACCAATCTGATATGGATATACAGATCGCCGTTGCCGGCGCCGCCCTGCCCGGGTACGCCCTGCCCTTTCAAGCGGATGCGCTCGTTGTCGGCGACACCGCGCGGAATTTTAACATTGAGGTTTTTGGTCACCTCCTCCATGCCCGTTCCGTCCGCGCTATATTGCGGCACCCGATAGGAAATTTTCTTGCCCGCTTCCGAAAGCGTGTCTTCGAGAAATACCGGAAGTTCGACCTCGATATCACGGCCGCGATGCTGGCGCGGATCACGTCGCGGGCCGGCAGCGCC
>JBFJYC010000303.1:0-3377 GCA_041622815.1 Spongiibacteraceae bacterium
AGCTGATCGCCGCCATACCGCAGGAAAAACTGGTTGCAGATTCAGCGCCTTCCAGATCGCGGATCTTTTCTTCGAATGCGCGCACCGTCGGATTGGTATTGCGCGAATAGATATGACCCTCTTCCTTTTCCAGCGCTACCGCGTGCCAGGTATCGATATCCTTGTAACCAAAGGACACACTGTGGACGACCGGCACCTGCGTCGAGCGTTCGTAAGCCTCGTGTTCGGTTTCCCCGCCCCAGATGGCGATGGTCGCCCGATCGATATCGGATTTTTTTGAGTTTCCGCTGTCCATATTATTTCCCGGTTGCGTATAAAAATATTGAAGAGTTAGTAGCGCTGAACTGTTTAACGCGTTTTAGTCACTGTGCGCTGAAACAGCACGGTTTGATCCTGGTTATAAAATGTTCCGCTCCATCGATCGTAGAAGACTTCGACGTACAAAAATCCGTAAGTATTGATAGCGTGAAAATGCTGCGGATTTGTCGTCGGCGACGCGGTCAGATCCGGAGTCTGCCCGCCGGCGCCGCTAACCAGCAATTCCATTCCGACACACTCCGGCGCCTGCTCCAACCAGCTCAACACATGGTCATGCCCCGCGACAAAACCGTCGACCCGGCCACAGAGCAGATCACGGATACGCGCCTGATATTGAGCCGGAGGATTCTGATGACCGCCGTTGCTTCGATAGGGGTGATGCGCGAAGGCAAAACGCCATGGCGCAGTTGAATCCGCCAATGCGGTGTTTAGAAACGGCCGCTGCTCGGTCAACCAATCTGTATCATTATCACCGGTGACGCCGTCGTTACTGACGCGATTGCTATCCAGAATGAATATCTCGACCAAACCCAGGTCGACACTGTACCAACGCGCCGGCATCCGCCACTTGTCTGAAATACGATCGCTGCGATAACTGTAAGCCACTTGGTGGTCACCGGAATCGCTTACCGAACCGGGCGGCACAACCGGCGCATTAATGTCGTGATTACCCAGACTTAAATACCATGGGATTTCCGGCGTGGCGTGCGGTAGTTCAAACTTGGATTCAAACTGCGGGTCGCTCGGGCTGGCCACTCCGTCATCATAAATATTATCACCGGTAGTGACGACGAAATCGCAACCGCGCGCGGCGCAAATATCACTGATGGCCGTACCTACCTGATATTGAAACGGCCCGCCGGTGCCATGGTCGCCAATCACGACAAACCGCACCACATCGTTAGCGGCTTGCCCGGCAATCGTTGCCGGATTATCCGAGTTGCCACCACAGGACAGCAAACCGATCACCAATATCAATGCTATACCACGCGCCGCGACTGTCATTTGCGCTCTCCATCCGAGCCGGTATCGGCTACGGCAGCTATCCAACACTCAAAATGTACTGCCAGTGCCGACTCGACCAGCACCAGATATTCGTCAGTACCCGCTCGCAACAGCGTCGCGGGCACTTTGGCAATCAACGTCCCGGCGCAGGCGTTTATCGGAAAACTACCGTTTCTCAGGTCTAGGCTACAGCCACAGTTGATCAAATCTGCGGCCGCAGCACCGGCGATGCGATAGGCGCAGTATTGCGACTCCGCCGCAAGCGCGACCGCACCGCTGCCATTCAATTGGCCGATTAGCCCTGCCTGGCGATGTAGATCACATAACACCAGCACGCGATCCGGCCGCTGCCACAAGCACTGCAATCCGGGCGCCAGAGTTTGCGTATTGGGGGCGGGCAAATCGACGCCGCAGGACGCGGTCGCAGCAATCAGCTGCTGCTCAGAGCCGCGCACAATGATTTTTCCGAAAACTTCCCGGGTAAGCGATAAGCCGTTCTGACAAAAGATCTCGTCAGAATCAAAGCGCGGCGCAATAGTCTGTTGGTCAGGCATGCATCCGCTCCCCTTTGCTGTCGAAATGCGCGGCACCGGTGACTTCAATCATTGTCCGCCGACCCGCCGCCTCTGCCGCAAGCCGCTCACCGAGGCGCGCCATCCCGCCTTCGAGTTGGGCCATGCCGATCGACTGCCCCAACGTCGGACTCAGCACGGATGAGGTGATATGTCCCTCAACGCGGCCTTGGGCATTCACGATTTGGCTGCCGACACTGATCGCTGCGTCCGGATCCGTCGCGCGAAACCCAACCAGTCCCGGCCGTGTGTCTTCCAGATTGTGCGCACGTGCGAGCGAACGCCGGCCGAGAAAGTCATCCGGCTTTTTGGCAATTGCCCCGCCCCAGCCGACATCCAGCGGCGTCGTATCGCCGTCGGTATCTACACCGACCTCAAGAAATCCTTTTTCTATCCGCAGCACATCCAGCGCCTCCATTCCCAGCGCCGTAATACCCTCCGCCGCACCAAGTTGTAATAAGCGGCGCCAGACACCATCTGCATAGAGCGCCGGCACATTCAATTCCCACGACATTTCACCGGTAAAACTCACCCTGGACAGTCGAATCGGCAACCCGCCAACCTCCAGCTCGCGAAATGACATATGCGGAAATTGCGCTGAGGATAAATCTTCGGCGCTAAGAAACTTTTGCAGGATTTCCCGCGAATGCGGCCCGGAAAGCGTCAGGGTCGCCCACTGCGCGGTTTGCGCGGTAACAAAAACTTCTAGGTCCTGCCACTCGGTCTGTAACCACTCCTCCATCCAGAACGGAATATCCAGAGCGCCGGCACTGGATGTGGTCACAAAATAATGATCGGCAGCGATACATCCGAATACACCATCGTCCATAATGATGCCATTCTCGTTGAGCATCATGCCGTAGCGCAGCTTGCCCGGCTTCAGGGTTTTGACGTTATTAATATAAATCCGGTTCAGGAACTCTGCTGCATCAGCCCCCTGAATTTCTATTTTCCCGAGTGATGAGGAATCAAATAACGCCGCCGCGTTGCGCGCAGCGAGCACTTCCCGCCAAATCGCAGCGGATTCCGCCTCACCGGATTGCAGATAATAAGCCGGCCGTAACCAACCGCTGTGATCTTCAAAGGCCGCACCGTTTTCTGCGTGCCACTGCACCGGCAAGCGCCGGTAGCGATGACTGATATTGCCGACCGTCTCGCCGGCGAGGGTGCCGATACGAACCGGATGAAACGGTGGTCGGAAACGGGTGGTGCCAACGTCGGGAATTTCCCTGTCGGTGAGCTGCCCCATAATCGCCAGCGCGTTGATATTGCTGGTCTTGCCCTGATCCACCGCCATACCGGTAGCGGTGTAGCGCTTTAAATGCTCCACCGAGCGGAAATTTTCACGGGCCGCGAGCGCGATATCAGCGACCGTGACATCGTGCAGAAAGTCCACCCATTGCTGGTTGCCACGATCGCGACCACGATAGGCCGGTGTCTGCCACCATGGGGAAATGCCGCCGAGCCCGCTGTCCTGCGACG
>JBFJYC010000304.1:0-3361 GCA_041622815.1 Spongiibacteraceae bacterium
AGGGCTTTAAAAGTGGCGGCTTTAACGGCTCATCCTTCAGCGGCGACGATCTGGTATTCGAAGAAGAGAAGGCACAAACCTTCGAGCTCGGTGCCAAGGGCCAATATCTGGACAACACGTTGAGCGTGAACGCCACCGTATTCCGCACCAAGTTCGAGAATCTGCAGGTGCTCGCCTTTAACGGCGCCTTCTTCGACGTTACCAATGCTGCTAGTGCGACTGCCGAGGGACTTGAACTGGATTTTAAATGGCTGACACCGTTGCAATTCCTCAGCCTCAATGGCTCGCTGGGCATCCTCGATGCGACCTATGATGAATACAACAACGCGCCGGCGCCGGTATCCAATGGCATCAACACGACTCAGGATCTTGGCGGCAAGACAGTTGCGCTGGCACCGAAACAGTCGGCTTCGCTGACACCCTCGGTGACGTTTCCCGTCGGCGACAGTCTCGGCGTGCAGGCAGCGATCGATTTTCTGTATCAGGGCGAGCAGTTCTCAGATACCGACCTTGATCCGGTCACAAAGATCGACGCCAACACCACCATCTCTGCCCGTATCAGCATCGGCGCACAGGATCGCAGCTGGGCTTTAACACTCGGTGGCAGTAATCTCACCGACAAAGCCATCGCCAACCAGATTCTGGACACTGTCTTCTATCCGGAGACCTACAACGTCACCCAAAAAGGCGGCCGCAAAATATTCCTCGCGCTTTCGGCCAGCTGGTAGCTAACGGCTGAGTCGTCACGCCGATCACGCGCAGTACAACGGATTAAACCATGCAAAAACTCGATTACAGTGAATTTGACCGCAAGCCGAATAGCAATCTCGACCATATTCCCGGCACCGATGGCTGGCCGCTCATCGGCGACACCATTGGATTTCTGACCAATACCAAGGCCCTTGGTGAAGAACTGTATAACAACTACGGACGCATCGTGCGCAGTAATGCCCTGTTTCAGCGCAGCGTTATCCTGTTCGGCCCGGAAGCTGCCGAGTTGGTACTCAAAGACAATGAAGGTATTTTTTCCAGCAAGCTTGCCTGGGATCCGATTCTGGACCGCGTCTTTCCGAACGGACTGATGCTGCGTGACTTCGATGATCATAAGTTTCATCGCAAAATTATTCAGAGTGCGTTCCGCAAGGAGGCGATTGAAGGCTATCTGCAACGCATGAACCCGATGCTGCGGGACGGCGCCGCTCAGTGGCCGCAGGACGAATTCTTCAGTTTTCAGGCGATGGTCAAGGCCTTGCTGCTGGATGTTGCAGCGACCGTTTTTCTCGGCGTCGATGTCGGCGAGGAGGCAGACAAGCTCAACAAGGCATTTATCGATGCGATGATGGCCTCCATCGCGGTGGTTAAACTCCCCCTGCCCGGCACTCGCTGGCGCCGCGGTTTGCAGGGGCGAGCGTATCTGGAGCAGTTTGTCGACCGCTATATCGATGAAAAACGCCGCACCGAAAGCAACGACTTCTTTTCCCGTATCTGTCACGCCCAGGACGAGGACGGTAATACCTTCGACAATGCCGCAGTCCGTGACCACACCATATTTCTGCTGTTTGCCGCACACGACACCACCACGAGTACACTCTGCTCAATGATTTACTGTCTCGCCAAGCACCCCGAATGGCAGCAGCGGCTGCGCACCGAGTTTCAGGCGCTGAACAGCGAAGTGCTCGATTACGATCAGCTCAACGCGCTTCCCGATACCAAGCTGGTGCTGCAGGAAGCGCTGCGGATGTACCCGCCGCTGCCCTCCATCGTCCGCCGCACCACCTGCGACACCGAGATTTTCGGTTACAAGGTGCCGCGGAATACCGGGGTCGTCGTATCGCCCTTGCATACCCACTATATGAGCGAGTTCTGGAGTAACCCGGAGAGCTTTGACCCCGAGCGCTTCAGTCCCGCCCGCGCCGAACATAAAAAGCATTTCTTCCAGTGGATGCCATTCGGCGGCGGACGCCACAAATGCATCGGCCTGAACTTTGCCGAGGTGCAGGTCAAAATCTTCCTGTTTCACCTGTTGCGACGCTATGAAGTCAGCGTCCGCGACGGCTATGTGATGCCCTACAGCTCCGTACCGCTTTCATTCCCCTCGGACGGATTACCCGTGCGGATTACGCCGTTAAGCTGAGCCAACGGCGGTATTTCGCGCCCCCGAATAATACTTGAGTAATTTACTAGGTTTTGGGACAATTACGCCCTCGTAACGCCCTGACGTTGCGCTTCTCTATTCCTATGCGCAATATCAGATAAACACCCTAACTCATTCTTTTAGTTGACTTTTCTCTATGGAAAAAGTGGAACAAACCAAAGCGGAAGAATACGATCACCTGCTCCGCCGCGAGTACACACCGGGCTTTATCAGCAGTATTGAGACCGATACCATCGCCCCCGGACTGAACGAGGACGTGATTCGGTTTATCTCTGCGAAGAAAGAAGAGCCGGAATGGATGCTGCAATGGCGGCTTGAGGCGTATCGCGACTGGCTGAAAATGACCGAGCCGGACTGGGCCCACGTCAACTATCAAAAGGTCGATTACAACGCGATTTCCTACTTCTCTGCCCCCAAAAGCATGGCGGATAAGCCCCAGAGTCTGGATGAAGTCGATCCCGAGCTGCTGCGCGTTTACGAAAAGCTGGGCATCCCCCTGCACGAGCAGGAGATGCTCGCCGGTGTCGCCGTCGATGCGGTATTCGACTCGGTGTCGGTTGCCACCACCTTTCGCAGCAAGCTAAAAGAAGCGGGCGTTATCTTCTGTTCAATTTCAGAAGCGTTGAAAGACCACCCCGAACTGGTTAAAAAATATATCGGCAGCGTTGTGCCGCGCCGCGACAATTACTTCGCCGCACTCAACTCGGCGGTATTCAGCGACGGCTCCTTCGTCTACATCCCAAAAGGTGTGCGCTGCCCGATGGAGCTCTCCACCTACTTCCGGATTAACGAGGCCAATACCGGGCAGTTCGAGCGCACACTGATCATTGCCGAAGAAGGCAGCCACGTCAGTTATCTGGAAGGCTGCACCGCGCCGATGCGCGACGAAAACCAGTTGCACGCCGCAGTGGTTGAACTGGTCGCCCTGAAAGGCGCAAAAATCAAATACTCCACCGTCCAGAACTGGTATCCCGGTGATGAGAACGGCAAAGGCGGCATTTATAACTTTGTCACCAAGCGCGGTGTATGCCATGAAAACGCCCATATCTCATGGACGCAGGTAGAAACCGGCTCGGCGATCACCTGGAAATACCCGAGCGTGATTTTGCGCGGCGATAACAGCGTCGGCGAGTTCTACTCGGTTGCTTTGACCAATAACGCCCAGCAGGCCGACACCGGCACCAAAATGCTGCATTTGGGTAAGAA
>JBFJYC010000305.1:0-3335 GCA_041622815.1 Spongiibacteraceae bacterium
GAATCTGCGCGGGCGCCCCTACGATCTCGATTCCAACGAAATCGGCCGGCGGGTGAGTGAGGCCTGGCAGCGTGGTGCAACCGAAGTGTGCATGCAGGGAGGTATTCACCCTGAATACACCGGCCAGACCTATCTGGATATTCTCGATAATGTGAAAGCCGTCGCGCCGGATATTCATGTGCATGCTTTTACTCCGCTGGAGGTTTGGCAGGGCGCGGAAACGCTGGGCCTATCGGTACCCGAGTTCCTCAAACAACTGAAAGCGCATGGCCTGGGTACCTTACCCGGCACCGCGGCGGAAATACTGGACGACGAAGTGCGGGCTATTATCTGCCCGGACAAAATCAATACCGCGCAGTGGCTGCAAGTGATGGAGCATGCCCATGCGATCGGCCTGCGTTCCACCGCGACGATTATGTTCGGGCATGTCGACCGGCCGCTGCACTGGGCGCGGCATTTGCTGCGGGTCCGCGATTTACAGGAAAAAACCGGCGGCTTTACGGAATTAGTACCGCTGCCCTTTGTCGCCAGCGAGGCGCCGATCTATCTGAAAGGCCGGGCGCGGCAGGGGCCGACCTGGCGCGAGGCAGTGCTCATGCATGCGGTGCCGCGTCTGGTGATGCACGGCCAGATCGACAATATTCAGGCTTCCTGGGTGAAGATGGGCCCGGAGGGTGTGATGGCCTGCCTCAATGCCGGTGCCAACGACGTTGGCGGCACTTTGATGAATGAAACAATTACCCGCGCAGCGGGCGCTGAACACGGGCAGGAATTCGGCCCGCAGACACTGGAAGCAATGATAGTTGCCGCCGGGCGGCTGCCACAGCAGCGCACGACGCTCTACGGCACACCCGATCCGGAGCAGCTTGAACGGTCGCTGATTGCCGCTGAATTGTCAGATATCGTGAACACACCGGCGCGGAAATACGAAAGGCGCGCGGGCAGGGCGAAGCCGGTCAAGCCGGAAGTTGCCGGCGTTGATGCCGACCTGATCGCAACCTCCGGTTAATCAGCGCACGTAGAAGCGCTGGCGGATAAATTCAATTTCACTGACCAGTCGCTCATAAACCGCCTGCACATCTACCTTGGCGCCGGTCTCTGCCCGGCGGCTGATCGCGGTTGCCGGAAATACCACGTCCGGCTTACCGTCTACTTCCAATGCGCGGCTGCGCCCGACGCGGTCTTCAAAGATGATCCAGCGCACCCTGTGTTTTTTGACCAGAATATCGCCGAGCACATAGCCCATGGCCTGCAGCAACATGCGCTGCTCGGGGCGAACCGTGTTCCGGTCCAGCAGTAACTGGATTAATCTCATATCATTTTCCGGATCGCCGTTAAATTGCCGGCCAAAATTACTCCGTGCCACCGCGTCCAGATCAGCGCGCCGGTCCTGCATATAGCGCTCATCGATGGCGCTTAGCTCTCGCTTGATGTCGTCCACGGTCTGCGCTTCAGCCAGCGGCGCCAGCAGTAGCAGCATAAGAATATAAAATCGCTTCAAAATCGCACCTCGTTTTGTTACCTGCTTATCAGACCCGTAAGGCGGGTTTCGGTTCCGGAATTTCCCCGCCGGCGGCTATTCTCCCACACCCTGTATCGCAGATGTCCCTTGAGCTTGAGGGGGTGCGTCAGTAACATAGGCGCCTTGCTCACCCGCCGCCATCCAGACGGGTTCGGAGCGGCAATCTTCTGAGGAGTTTTGAATGATCACGGGCAGCATGGTCGCCCTGGTTACCCCTTTATTTGACGATGGTTCGATCGACTGGACCGCGCTCGATGCCTTGGTTGAATGGCATATCGAGGCGGGTACAGACGCCATCGTCGCAGTGGGTACTACCGGCGAATCCGCTACGTTGACCGTAGCCGAACACTGTGAGGTTATCGGTCGCGTCGTCAGCCGCGTGGCGGGCCGCTGTGTGGTGATCGGTGGTACCGGCGCCAACGCGACCGCTGAGGCGATAGAACTCACCCGCACCGCGAAAACGGCGGGCGTTGATGCCTGCCTGTTGGTCACGCCGTATTACAACAAGCCTACGCAGGAAGGGCTTTACCGCCATTACCGGGCGGTCGCCGAAGCGGTGGATATCCCCCAGATTCTCTATAACGTGCCCGGTCGCACCGCTTGCGATATGAGCAATTCAACAGTGCTGCGGCTGGCGGATATCGACAATATTACCGGCATCAAAGATGCCACCGGTGACGTGCCACGCGGGCTGGAACTGATCGCAGCGCTCGACAATCGTCTGCAGGTCTATTCCGGCGATGATGCCACCGCCTGTGAGCTGATGCTCGGCGGCGCCAAGGGTACGATTTCAGTCACCGCCAATGTCGCGCCCGAACAAATTGCGGCGGTCACGCAGGCAGCGCTGGCCGGTGATGCCCCGAGAGCCAGAGCACTGGATGCCAAGCTTGCGGCGTTACATCGCGACCTGTTTCTGGAAGCCAATCCGATTCCTGTTAAATGGGCGTTGTGGGCGATGAACAAGATCGATTCAGGAATCCGCCTGCCGCTCACACCGTTGGCAGATCAATACAAATCCGCTGTGGTAGCTGCACTCGCCGCTGCGGGAATTTCTACGGAACGTACATGAGTAAACCCCGGATGATGAAAGTACCTTTTTTGCTGGCGACCCTGATTATGGCCACCGGCCTGTCGGGTTGCGGCATGTTTTTTGGAGATGACGGTATATTTCGTGACCGCGGCCATGATTACCGCAAGGCGAAATTGCGCCGGCCGTTGAAAATTCCGGCCGGCGTTAAAGTCGGCAATGTGAATGACAGTTATCCGGTACCTGGGCTGGAGACGTATCGCGTGCTCGCCGGCGAGTTTGATGTGCCGCGCCCCGATTTGCTGATCAGCGACGCACAATTGGGCTCGGTCCGGATTCAGAAGCTGGATGATGCGAGATGGATTCTCTCGCGCGGCACGCCGGGCGAAGTCTGGCCCCGTTTACGTGGCTATCTCACGGTAGAAGGTATTCCGCTGGCGCGCACCGATGCGGTGCGGGCGGTACTGGAAACCAGTTGGCATAAGCCCAAAGATGCGGCTGTTCCGCAGGAGCGCTATCAGTTACGCATTGAACGCGGCGTGCAGCGTGGCAGTAGCGAGATTTATATCAAGCACGCCGACCGCCGCTCGCCGGATTACTGGCCGCAGGTCAGCAGCAATATCGAGCGCGAAGAAAGAATGGTGCGCAGGCTCGCGCAGTATCTGGCCGACACCGAAGCTGCCAGCAGTGTGTCGATGGTGGCGCAGCGCGCTTCCGGCGATGACGGTAAAATCTCACTAGAAGAGGGCAGAAACTTCAGCTTTCTGAGATTGGAATTACCGATGA
>JBFJYC010000306.1:0-3326 GCA_041622815.1 Spongiibacteraceae bacterium
CCGAGGGTACCTTTACGCAGGCGGCGGCAATCAAGCATTTCGGCCAGTCGGTCATCAGTCTGTCGCAACCGACCGTGGATGCTGTATTCGCAGAAGTTGAATCCGGCGAGTGCAACTACGGTGTGGTACCGGTGGAAAACTCCACCGAGGGTATGGTGACCCATACGCTGGACAACTTTATCAATTCATCGCTGAAAATTTGCGGTGAAGTCGAGCTGCGTATCCGGCTCAATTTATTATGTAACGCCGATACCAAGCTCGAAGACATCACCCGTATATGCGCCCATCAGCAGGCCTTGGCGCAAAGCCGGGAATGGCTGGAACGGCACTTCCCCAATATCGTTTGCGAAGCGGTGAGCAGCAATGCGGAAGCGGCGCGTATGGCAATGCATACCGCGGGCATCGCGGCGGTTGCCGGCGATATGGCCGCGACCCAGTACGGACTGGTTCGTTTGGCTGAAAATATTGAAGACCGCAAAGACAACACCACGCGGTTTCTGATCATCGGCAAGGAAAATGTCGCCGCGAGCGGCAGCGACAAGACCTCCTTAATCGTTTCCGCCCGTAACAAACCCGGCGCCCTGTTTCACCTACTTGAGCCCTTTGAAACCAATAACGTGATGCTGACACGCATCGACACCCGGCCTTCAAGAACCGAAACCTGGGCCTATGTCTTTTTTATCGAATTCGAGGGGCACCAGACCGATCCGGTTATCAGCGAAATTCTGAATCAACTGGAAGAGCAGTCGGTGCTTTTGAAAGTGCTGGGCTCCTATCCCTGCGCGGCACTTTAGCCGCGGCACAAGCCTTCAGCGGCGCAATTAAGGTAGAATGCGCGCCCTGATATCGACAGCGGCGACGGCTTCTTGGCTGAACTTCAACTACAGAAACTAACCGTAATCGGCCTCGGCCTGATTACCGGCTCACTGGTGGCAGCACTGAAAGCGCGTGGTTTTCAGGGCGAGATTGTCGCCACCGGCCGCCGCGCGGCGTCGCTGGAGCAGGGGCAGGCGTTGGGTTATATCGACAGTTGGACGCTGGATCTGGCGGACGCGGTTAAGGGTGCCGATATTGTGGTGATCGGCACACCGACTCAGGTCGCCGAAGACACGTTACGCTCACTGCAACCGCTATGGCGCGATGATATGGCGGTCACGGATGTCGCCAGCGTCAAAGGTAATCTGCAGCGCTGCGCCCAAGACGTTTTCGGCAGGCACCCCGCCAATCTGGTGTTGGGCCACCCCATCGCCGGTTCAGAGCAGAGCGGTGTCGCCGCCGCGCGGGCGGATTTATTCGTCGATCACCGCGTGATTATTACGCCGCAGCCCGACAACGATCCGGCAGCGGTCGATTTGGTGTCGGCGCTTTGGACTTTTGTCGGCGCGGAAGTGGTTTCGATGCCGGTGGATATGCACGACCGGGTACTGGCGGCGACCAGTCATCTGCCGCATTTGCTGGCCTACGGTCTGGTCGACGCGCTGTCGCGGGATGTGTCGGCGGCGGATATTTTCAGATTTTCGGCGGGCGGGTTTCGTGATTTTACCCGTATCGCCTCCAGTGACCCGAAAATGTGGCATGACATTGTGCTGGCAAACCGGGATGAGGTGCTGCGGGCGCTGGATCAGTTCACCGATAATCTCTCCGAACTGCGCACGGCAATTGTCGACAATGACAGCGACGGCCTGATGGCAACGTTTGCCAATGCCAAAGACGCACGCGATGCCTACCTGCAAAAATATCTGGAAATGCAGCAGCGCAGCGCCGCCGCAGCGGACACTCTCGGTATAGAGTAATTTTCAATCCGGCGCCCCGGCGGCGTCGTTAATAGCGGTAACAGGACATTATTGTGGATTTTTTAGTCAAGCCCGGCGGCGCGCTTCACGGTTCGATCCGTGTTCCCGGTGATAAATCGATTTCTCATCGCGCCATTATGCTCGGCGCGATTGCCGACGGTGTCACCCGCGTATTCGGCTTTCTGGAGGGCGAAGACGCGATGGCTACGCTGAACGCGTTTCGCGATCTCGGCGTTGAAATTGCCGGCCCCCACAATGGTGAAGTGACTATTCAGGGCGTCGGTCGCAATGGCTTGCAGCCTTGTGCATCGGTGGATTTAGGTAATTCAGGTACCTCAGTGCGACTGATGGCGGGCCTGTTGGCTGGGCAGCCTTTCAACGTGACAATGACCGGTGACGTGTCATTGAGCAAGCGCCCGATGGGGCGCGTAGCCGAGCCTTTGAAATTGATGGGTGCAGAGGTGCAGACCAATAACGGGCTGCTGCCGATGCAGGTTGGCGGCGGCAAGCTGCACGGCATTGACTACACCCTGCCGGTGGCGAGCGCACAGATTAAAAGTTGTTTGTTGCTGGCGGGACTTTACGCTGCCGGTGTCACCACCATCCGCGAGCCGGCACCGACCCGGGATCATACCGAGCGGATGCTGCGCGGTTTCGGCTACGAAGTCAGCAGCGAAGACGGGGTGATTTCGCTGCAAGGCGGCGGGCCCCTCGCAGCGACTGAAATAGAAGTGCCCGCGGATATCAGTTCGGCGGCTTTCTTTCTGGTCGCGGCGAGTATCGCGCCGGGTTCAGATCTGATGCTGGAGCATGTGGGTATCAACCCTACCCGCACCGGCGTCATCGATATTCTGAAATTGATGGGTGCTGATATTGAGCTGCTGAATTCGCGCGAAGTCGGCGGTGAACCGGTGGCGGACATCCGTGTGCGGGCTGCGCAGCTCAAGGGCGTCGATTGCCCGGAGCATCTGGTACCGCTGGCAATTGATGAGTTTCCGGTGCTGTTTGTCGCGGCGGCCTGCGCGCAGGGTCAGAGTCGGTTTAGCGGTCTGGCGGAGCTGCGGGTCAAGGAGAGCGATCGTATTCAGGTTATGGCAGACGGCTTTGCGGCACTCGGCGTGGCCTGCGAGGTGACCGAAGACGGTCTTAATATAGAAGGCGGACAGGCGATCGGTGGCGGGGTGATCGAATGCCATCACGATCACCGCATCGCTATGGCATTTGCGGTAGCCGCGCTGCGTGCGACGGGGGATATCTCGGTTCCCGGCTGCGATAGCGTCAATACCTCATTCCCGGGTTTTGCTGCCCTGGCGACAGGCTGCGGTCTGAATGTGCAGGTGCAACAGTGAGCGGCGTGCCGGTTATCACCGTTGACGGCCCCGGCGGCTCAGGCAAGGGCACGCTCTGCCAGATGCTGGCCAAAGAGCTGGGCTTTCACCTGCTCGACAGTGGTGCGCTATACCGTCTGGTCGGGCTGTGCGCCGTCAATCACGGTGTTTCATTCGACGATGAACCGGCGCTGGCACGGATCGC
>JBFJYC010000307.1:0-3324 GCA_041622815.1 Spongiibacteraceae bacterium
CTGCGCGAGCTCGCGGCGGCTGACGCTGATTTTGCCATGCAGCAGCGCCCGTTCAATATTGCTGCGCGCCTGCGCTGACATCTTGCCGCTGGCATCCCAGCCGCGAATCTCCGGCCATGTGCGCAGCGCCGCCTGCGCGCGGATATCCCGCGCTTTTTCAAGCTCATCCCGCCACAGCGCCGGCACATGGGACTGCCAGCCGTCGAAACCCCAGACTTTGCGCAACAATTGCGGGGCGATATTCATCGCCATCATGGCGCCTTCAATCAGCAGCGTGCCGGAGCCGCACATCGGATCAAGCAGCGCCCCGCCCCGTGCGGCGATACCGGGCCAGTCCGCGCGCAGCAATACCGCGGCCGCCATATTTTCTTTTAGCGGTGCCAGTGCGCCCTGCTCGCGATAACCGCGCCGGTGCAGGCTCTCGCCGCTAAGGTCAATGGCAATCCGCAGGTGGCCGCGGTGCAGGCGCACGTTGACCCGCACATCGGGCTGCGCCTTGGCGACGTCAGGGCGCTCCAGCCCGGCATCACGAAACTGATCGACTATCGCATCTTTGACCCGCAAGGCGCCGAAACGGCTGTCGCGGATCGCATCAGAACGACCGGTGAAATCCACTGCGAGGGTACCCGACGGTGCGATATGCTCGGCCCAGTCAACCGCCTGCACACTGCTATACAAAGCCTCATCGTCGGTACCGGTGGCATTGTTCAACACCAGCAGTACACGGTTGGCGAGCCGTGACCACAGACACAGCCGGTAGGCGATACGCTGGTCATAGGCGACGCGGATACCGCCGACAGTCTCACCGAGCGCAGTACCGCCAAGCTGCACAACCTCAGCCGCCAACAGCCCTTCGATGCCCTTGGGGCAGGTTAAAAATAGTTCGGGAAGCTCACTCATGCTGATTGATTGACCAGACCGCTGTCCGGACCGGCGTAATGTTGCGTTCTGCACATTTATTTTTAATCCCCCCGAATGATCCGAATTGACCCAGCCCGCGGCCCGCCTGACTTATACGTAATCCGGATATGGGATTACGTTTTTATAACTAAAAGCGGCTCGACAAAACGGGTCAGAATTTGCTTTTATCGGTGGTCCGGCACCGCCGGAACCTAAAGTCTGACCCTATGCATTGAGGTGCTCCGAAATATGAAGAGACAAAAACGTGATATGTCTGAACGTGCTCATTTAAAGGGATACTCCGCAGGATTTCATGGTCGCAACCGCGATGCATGTCCCCATGCTACGGGCGAATCCCGGTCCCGCTGGCTCTCCGGATGGAGTCAGGGTCGTCAGGATCAATGGGATGGCCTCAATGAAAATGCCTCTCAACAAAAATTACAGGCTGCGTTCTAAGAACAGCACCTGAACTGGTTGTCTCCTCCGTTGATCCCGCCGTTACCGGCGGGATTTTTTTTGCCCTTCCTTGGCCGTTTCCTCGGTCATATTGGCCATCGCGTAAACCGTTTCAACATCTTTGCTACTGAGCTCATCCCAGTCGCCCTGACGTAGTGATGCCGGCAAAAAAACACGACCATAACGCACGCGTTTCAGGCGGTTTACTTTACAACCCTGCGACTCCCAAAGGCGCCGCACCTCACGGTTGCGACCCTCCATCAGCACCACGTAGAACCAACGGTTGATACTTTCCGCCGGGCCTTCGCCGGGCACAATATCGCTGAACTTTGCGACACCGTCCTCCAGCAATACGCCATCGATAAGCCGCTGTAATAAATCGTCATCGACCCGGCCCATCACACGGCAGAGATATTCCCGCTCGATGACTGTCGACGGATGCATCAGCTTATTCGCCAATTCACCGTCGGTAGTAAACATGAGCAGACCGGTGGTATTGAAGTCGAGGCGTCCGACCGAGATCCAGCGGCCGCCACTGATTTTCGGCAGATTCTTAAACACCGTCGGCCGGCCCTGGGGATCCTGGCGCGACACAATCTCGCCCTCGGGCTTGTTGTAAATAATGATGCGGCCGCGGTCGCCGGTTTCTTCGTTCTTAATCGGCTTGCCATCAACGGTAATGCGGTGGCGCGAAGTCACTCTGTCACCGATTTTCGCCGGCTTGCCGTCAACCCGGACGCGGCCTTCTTCTATATAGCGCTCCATCTCACGTCGCGAACCGACACCGGCGCGCGCCAGTACTTTCTGGAGCTTTTCGTCATTCATACGGGGGCTTAGTTTACGTCGGCTTCTGCGGGGTGTTTGACAGCGCTGTCTGCAGTGTTATCAACTGCTTCAGCGTTGTCGGCGTCTGTTTCTGCTGCTGTTGCTTGCGGCGCTTCGGACGGCGCGGCTTCGGTTTCGCGGTCGCCTGAAGCATCTGCAACTTGTGCCGGCTGTTCACCTGGTTCCGCATCAGCCTCGGCAGCAGCGGTGTTTTCTGCGGCCGCTTCCGGCGCGGCGGCAGCGGACTCACCGGTCGCTTGCGGCGCATCCGCTGGCTGCCCGTCTTCGGCCTGTACGTCTTCGGACTGCTCTGCCGGGGCCGCAAACTCCAGTTCGCCGTTGATCGATTCGAGATCGCGTATATCTGCCAGCGGCGGCAGGTCTTCAAGACGATTCAGATTGAAGTAGTCGAGGAAGCCCTTGGTGGTGGCGAACAACTCCGGACGCCCCGGCACATCGCGGTGACCGACAACACGTACCCAGTTGCGCTCCATCAGCGTTTTGATGATGTTTGAACTTACCGCGACACCGCGGATTTCTTCGATATCGCCGCGGGTAATCGGCTGTCGGTAGGCGATCAATGCCAGTGTTTCCAGTGTCGCGCGGGAATAGCGCTGCGGCTTTTCCTCCCAGAGCCGGCCGATCCAGGTAGCGAGATCTTCGCGCACCTGAAAGCGATAACCGCTGGCGATTTTGCGCAGCTCAAAGCCGCGGCCCTCGCACTCGGTTTCAATATCTTCCAGCACTGCTTTTAAAACATCGGTCGCCGGCTTCTCTTCATCTTCAAATAAGGATGCCAGACGCTGGACGGTGAGCGGCTCTCCGGCCGCCAGTAACGCCGCCTCAACAATGCGTTTTATCTGCTCGGGTTCATGGCTCATCGGAAACTCTCGCCTTGACGTGAATGGGGCCGAACGGTTCGTTTTGTACGAGTTCGATCAGGGTGTCCTTGGCCAGCTCCATTATCGCCAGAAAGGTGACTATCACACCCTGCTTGCCCTCTTCAGGCGTAAACAGGGAAATAAAGCTGGTGAAATGGTCGCGCCGCAGCACCGACAAAATATGAGACATACGCTCGCGGGTAGACAGCACTTCCCGGGTAACATGGTGATGACCGAATAGCTGCGCACGGCGCATCACCTC
>JBFJYC010000308.1:0-3311 GCA_041622815.1 Spongiibacteraceae bacterium
ACCGACCAGTTCACCAGGTCGACAAAATCAAAGCCTTCGAGGCTCGGGCGCATCATGCCGATCTGGCCGCCGCTATTGCCGAAACCGCGCTGGGTATAGGTGATGACGAAATAACCCGACTCCCAAGCGAGCTTGGCGATATGAGAATCCAGATAGGTTTCCGGCGCGCTGAAATCCCCGTATTTGGCGCCGCCAAAACCGTGGCTATGTATTAACAGCGGCGCAAAACCCGGCTCGCCATCCGGCAGCGGTGAGCCGAGGGTCGCTGCGGCGTTGGCGCGCAGCTGATTCGGGTGTGGCACAAACACCGTGAAGTCTATTTTTACGTTATTGGTGGTGGTGAATTGGGCGTCATAGCAATAGCCTTTGCCGGCGGCGAGGCGCGCAGCGATCTCGGTGCGACAGGCGTCGGAAGCGGCCGGTGGCTCATTCACGGAAAGCTGCACTTCGGCAGTATCAGATTCAGTCCGGCCGTCGACCGTCCGCTGTGCGGTGTAGCTAAAATCGTCCGGGCCGGTATAGCCCGTCGCCGGTGTATACAGCACGCTGGTGCCGCCCGAGGCGATCGTCGCGGTGCCACCGTTGGCGGTCGGGGATTCCACTTGGGTAACCCGCATGTTTGCGGAGTCGTTCTGTAGCACATCGAGGTCGTTGTTCTGTGAATCTTTGAGTACCGTAATACCAAGATCATCCACGGCCTGCCCGGCTTCGCTGACAGTCACGGACACCGTGGCGCTACGCGCATTGTTGCCGTCGGCATCGGTGATGCGATAGGTAAAGCTGTCGGCACCCTCGAAACCGCCGTTGGGGGTGTACACCAGTTTGTCGTCGCCGGTGTCGTCGGGGGTCCCGCCCTCGTCGCGAACAACGACGCCGTCGCTGCTGCTCCCGAAGCTATCGAGCAATGCATTGGCACTGTCGTTGGCCAGCACATCAATTGTCACCGCAGCGCTCGGCGTGGTGATTGCAGTGTCGTTTGCCGCGAAAAAGCCGGTGCCTGCCGGTCTGCCACCGCCGCAGGCGGTCAGCCAAGCGCCGAGCAGAATGGCGACGGGAAGGGCGAGGGGCTTGGTTTGCATCGGCGGGCATCCGGTTGCTGCGGGAATTGGCGCCAAAGTATACCGGCTTCAGCCGGAAGCGCCCTTTATCGCCCCTGAATTGATGGACAGCGGCGGCGCCCTTGCCGTACAATCTCGCGCCAGAATTGGCCGGTTCAGACCGCCATCTGCGGATTCCGCAGCGGTTTGAAATCTCAGAAACGAGATGAGTTGATCACCTCGTTTTTTTTGCGCCTGCCAATTTGATCAAGACGCTTTTTTGGCGGATTTCACCGGTGTTCGGGAGGACTTGTTGACAACTTCGGCTCTGTTAGTACTTGCTGACGGAAGTGTATTCCGCGGCCTGTCTATTGGTGCTGAGGGAGTATCGACGGGTGAGGTGGTGTTCAACACCGCGATGACCGGCTATCAGGAAATTCTCACCGATCCGTCCTACGCAAGACAGATGGTGACCCTGACTTACCCCCATATCGGCAATACCGGCGTCAATCCCGAGGATGCCGAGAGCGATACCCTGCACGTGGCCGGTCTGATTATCCGCGACCTGCCGCCGGTGGCGAGTAATTTCCGTAGCACCGGTTCGCTCAGCGACTACCTCAAAACAAACAATATTGTCGCCATCAGCGATATCGACACCCGCCGCCTGACCCGGATTCTGCGTAACAAGGGTGCCCAGAACGGTTGCCTGATGGCGGGCGGCAATCCCGATGCGGCCGAAGCGCTGAAGCAGGCGCAGGCCTTCGGTGGTCTGAAAGGGCTGGATCTGGCCAAACAGGTAACCACCGGCGTAGCCTACGACTGGCGCGAAACAAGCTGGCAGCTCGGTGAGGGTCACAGCACCGTCGCCGATGCCGATCTGAAATACGACGTCGTGGTTTACGATTTCGGTGTAAAGCGCAATATTTTACGCATGCTCACCGATCGCGGCTGCCGCCTGCGGGTGGTGCCGGCGCAAACACCGGCTGCGGAAGTGCTGGCGATGAAGCCCGACGGCGTGATGCTCTCCAACGGCCCCGGCGATCCGGAACCCTGTGATTATGCGATTACCGCGATTCAGGAACTGCTGGCGGCAAAAGTGCCGACTTTCGGTATCTGTCTCGGTCATCAGTTGCTGGCGCTGGCCGCCGGCGCGCAGACCCTGAAGATGCCCTTCGGCCATCACGGCGCCAACCATCCGGTGCAGGATCTGGAAACCGGTGAAGTGATGATTACCAGCCAGAACCATGGCTTTGCGGCGGATGAATCGACGCTGCCGGCGCATCTTGTGGCCACACATAAATCGCTGTTTGACGGTTCTTTGCAGGGTATTAAACACACCGGCGCACCGGCCTTCGGCTTTCAGGGGCACCCTGAGGCCAGCCCGGGTCCGCATGATCTGGGTCCGTTGTTTGACCGCTTTATTGCATTAATGGACGCCTGATGCCGAAACGTACAGACATTAAAAGCGTTTTGATTCTCGGTGCCGGTCCGATTGTGATCGGTCAGGCCTGTGAATTTGATTACTCCGGCGCGCAGGCTTGTAAGGCTTTGCGCGAAGAGGGTTTCCGGGTGGTGCTGGTGAACAGCAACCCGGCGACCATTATGACCGACCCGTCGATTGCCGATGCCACTTATATCGAACCGGTGCGCTGGCAGACTGTTGAAAAAATTATTGCCGTCGAGCGCCCCGATGCGCTGCTGCCGACCATGGGTGGACAGACCGCGCTCAACTGCGCGCTGGATCTGGCCCGCGAGGGTGTCCTGGAAAAATACGGCGTCGAGATGATCGGCGCGACCAAAGAGTCTATCGACATGGCGGAAGACCGCCACCTGTTCGACAAGGCGATGAAGCGCATCGGTCTCGATACGCCGCGCTCGGCGATCGCCCACAGTATTGAAGAAGCGGTGCAGGTGCAGGAGCAATTCGGTTTTCCGAGCATTATCCGGCCGTCCTTCACCATGGGCGGTTCCGGCGGCGGTATCGCCTATAACAAAGAAGAGTATCTGGAAATTTGTCGGCGTGGTCTGGATCTGTCGCCGACCAATGAATTGCTGATTGATGAGTCGCTGATCGGCTGGAAAGAATACGAGATGGAGGTTGTACGCGACAAAAACGACAACTGCATCATCGTCTGCTCGATCGAAAATTTTGATGCGATGGGTGTTCACACCGGGGACTCGATTACGGTCGCGCCGGCGCAGACCCTGACCGACAAGGAATATCAGATTATGCGCAACGCCTCGTTGGCGGTGTTGCGTGAGATCGGTGTCGAG
>JBFJYC010000309.1:0-3265 GCA_041622815.1 Spongiibacteraceae bacterium
CGTTCTTCGGTCCCAGCACCGTGCGTGATGCACTCACGATGCCACTGAATTCAGCCAGCTATGCACTCAACTACATCGAGCATATACCGACCCGCAACACGGCGCTGGGCGTTGATTTTGTCGACGTTCGCGCTGATCTGATAGCGGCAGAAAATCTGATTACCGGTGACCGCTACACCTTTCTGCGCAACGCCTTCCTGCAAAACCGCGAGTATCTGATTAAAGACGGCAACGTGGTCGTCGATACTTTCGGCGACGAGGATTTCGACGATTGGTAATGATTGCTTCATTCGCCAATGAATAATACCGGCCCCCGCCTGCTACTGGTGCAGAGCGCAAGCCCGCAGCGCGAACAACTATTGGATATGTTGAACGGGCTCGGCTGCGTGGTTGAAATTCTCGACGATGAATCCGCAGTGGTAGCGGATTCCGCGCTGGCCGACTGCGATGTGGCCTTGGTGGATATTCAGCGCAACGGTACCCTGGGCCACGATTTGTTGGTTGCGCTCTCCGGTCACCGGGAGAATGTCCCGGTGATTGTGGTCTGCCGCGACGAGTTGATGAAGGACGCCCTCGACGCGCTGCGCCACGGCGCCTGTGATTATATTAAATTACCGGTAGCGGACGTCACCGTGCTGCAGCACGCGTTGCGGCGGGCACTGCAGCAGACCTTTTTAAAACGGGAGAACGCGGCCTATCGGGCCAAGCTGGAGGCCGCCAACCGCGAATTGCTGGATAGCCTGACCGTATTGCAAACCGACCAGCAGGCCGGCCGGCACATTCAATTGCGGATGTTGCCCGAGTCGCCGAAGCAGATCGGTGAGTTCCGCTTTGATCACCGGGTTGTCCCTTCATTGTTTCTCAGCGGTGATTTTGTTGAATACTTCGGCGTCGGCGATACCAAAGCCGCATTTTTTATTGCCGATGTGTCGGGTCATGGCGCCAGCTCTGCGTTCGTGACCGTCATGCTCAAGAATCTGTTTGCGCGCAAGCGCAGCAGTTATAAGCACAACGGCGATAAAGATATTTTGTCGCCGGCGGCAATGTTGCGCTTGGCGAACGATGAATTATTGGCGATGGATATCGGCAAGCATGTCACCATGGTGGTGGGCGTGCTCGATGTCTGCACCGGTGAATGCATAATGAGTGTCGCCGGTCATTTGCCGGCACCGGTTCTGAGCAATGGTAAGACGGCGAGCTATATCGGCGGGCAGGGTGTTGCGGTCGGTTTGTTTGAGGATGCTGAGTTTACCGAACAACAAGTTAATCTCGATGAGAATAGCGTACTGACACTTTTTTCGGATGGCATTCTGGAGATCATGCCGGGAGATGGCGTACTTGAACAAGAAAGTATTTTGCTTGAGCGCTTGCAGGGTGGTTATAAAACAGCCGACGCGCTACGCGAAGCGCTGGACGTCGGAGACGGCGATGCCGGTCCGGATGATATCGCTGCGCTGCTTATCTGCCGTGCCTGAGTTGCGCGATGACTAACGGTACTATTCTGGTAGCCCGCCATGACGGTGCGCATGTCGTGAAGCTGACCGGCGACGTGCGGCTCACCTTGTGCACCGCGCTCGAAGATTTTTTCGATGATATGTTTGCCAGCCCGGATTTTTGCGGGGTAGTCGTCGACCTCTGCGACGCCGAGAATGTCGACAGTACGACATTGGGAATGATGGCGAAGCTCGCTATCCGCGCCAGGAATCAGCTGGGCCTGACGCCGACTATTATTTCAACCAATCCTGATATTACCCACCTGTTGACCACCATGGGTTTCGCAACGGTGTTCAATATCCGCGAAGACGCGGTGCTGAATGAGGAGGATCTCGGTGAGTTGCCGGAAGTGGCCTGCTCTGAAGAAGCCATGCGTGAAAAAGTGTTGGATGCGCACCGCGTTTTAATGGGCTTGTGCCCGCATAACCGCGCCCAGTTCAGCGAGTTGGTGAAGACGCTGGAATCTGCTGTTTAGGCGTTTAATCTGCCGACGAATTCGCTATCGAACTGTCCGCTATTGCCTAGGGGGCGGTCTGCGCACTCAACTATCATATCCTGCGCGACAAACATTTGACGACTAATCAGGACTTTTCATGAGCGAGCTGGAATATCCCTTTTCTGAACTGCCGGCGCCTGGTGAGTGGTTGCAAGTCGCTGACGGAATATTCTGGTTGCGCATGGTGCTGCCGATGGCGCTGGACCATATCAATCTGTATGTCGTTGAAGACGATGCGGGTTGGTGGATTGTCGACACCGGCATGAATGTCGGTGATACCCAGCAACACTGGCAGCAGTTGTTCGACGGGCCGATGGCGGGCAAGCCGGTTATCGGCGTCATCGTCACGCATATGCACCCGGACCATCTCGGCCAGGCGGGGTGGTTGTGTGAGAAGTGGCGCGCGCCGTTGTATATGAGTTTTGGCGAGTATTATCAGGCGCGCACACTGGCCGACGCGCAGGTCGGTGATACGCCGGGCTGGCATCTGGTTAAACATTTCCAACAGGCCGGCATCGACCTGCACAAATTTATGAAAGACGGCCAGAAATTCAGCGGCTTCAGTAAAGTCATCACGCCCATTCCAAGGTCGTTTCAGCGTCTGGGCGAGGGCGATGTACTCCGGATTGGCAAGCGCGATTGGCAGGTCATGATTGGCCGCGGCCACTCCTGTGAGCATGTCTGCCTGTTTTCTGAAGCGGATCGTGTGTTTATCTCGGGCGATCAGATTATTCCTAAGATCACCTCCAATGTCAGCGTGATGCCGACCGAGCCCGAGGCAAATCCGCTGGCGGAATGGATGAGCTCATTGCAGCGTTTTATGTCGCTGCCGAAGGAAACACTGGTACTGCCGGCGCACAACACGCCGTTCTATGGTGTGCGTCAGCGCCTGCTCGATTTGCTGGACCATCACGAAGATCATTTGCAGGCACTGGAAGAGGCCTGTCTGGAACCGAAATGCGCGGTTGAACTATTGCCGGTGTTATTCTCACGCAAGCTGGATGGTTCGCAGATCATGATGGCGCTGGGTGAATGCATCGCGCATCTGCATTATCTGTTCAAACAGGGAAGATTGACGCGGAGCCTCGATGACGAAGGCGCGCTGCGCTATCTCACCACCAATGCGGTGGTAAAAAGCCGGGTCGGCCGCAAGCATCATCAGTTGGCTGAGCCGCAGCAAATTTAAAGTTTAGCAGCGCCGGCGCATTAGTGCCGGGTGACTGACAACAATAAATACTCGTTTCGGAGGCTTTATGCACGTTAAAGATGATTGTA
>JBFJYC010000310.1:0-3232 GCA_041622815.1 Spongiibacteraceae bacterium
CGGAGAGCTGGCGTTGGTCGATGGTAAATCGACAGGGAGGCGCGCAGGTAGATTCGTCAAGCGCCGGTTGAAAACTGAATCTGGCGGTGTTCTCTAAGCGTTTTTCATCCACGCAAGCGAAATTCCGAGGCCGACAAACACCGAGCCCACCGCGGCGTCGAAGGCTCGCACCCATCGAGGTGATTGCAGCGCCCGTCCTAGCCAGCCGCCACCGCAGGCGTACAACCAAAAGCTCGCAAAAGCGATCGCCGCCATCGTGAGCAGCAAAATGAGATACTGCGACCCATTGCCGCCGGCAACAATAAACTGCGGAAACAACGCGACAAAAAACAGAATGGACTTAGGGTTGCTGAGTGTGACGAGAAATGCCTGCACAAATAGGCCTGTTGCATTGCGTGGCCCTGTTGCACCTTGCGGTTCTTGTGCATCAGCCCCCGACCTTAGGAGCAACTTGAGACCTAGATAGCAAAGATAAATGGCACCAAGCAGCTTGATCGCCGTAAACCATTCCCTTGAAACTGCAAGTACTGCCCCCAATCCGAGTATTGAGATCAGGGCTTGAATCTGGCCGGCGGCTGTATTGCCCAGCGCGCCGAATAGCGCGAGTCGCGAACCGGCGCGACGGCCTTGTTGTAGTGCCAGTAATACACTCGGGCCGGGCGCTAGCGAGACCAAAATGAGCGTGCCGGCATAGAGCAGCCAGTTGTCGAGATTCATATCGGAATTCGGAGAATATTGCCTCGCCGGCGATCAAGGCTCTCCGTTGTAAGCGAACCTCAATCCGATCTCCCGTGGCGGGCCGCGGTAGACCGCGTCGAAGTTACTAAAGTTAAACTGAGAGACATCTTCGTCCGTCAGATTGCGACCGAATAATGTAACCGACCATTTACCACCGGTGCCCGACAGGCCGACTCGCCCATTCCAGAGTTGGCGGGAGGGCGCCCGGGTAGAATCAGGCACCGTAATGCTGCCGATGGTGTCGTCAGTAAAGTTGGTGCTGAGCGAAGCGTTAATGCTCCAACCATTGTCTAAGAAATAGTTGTAGTTGACGGCTAGGTTGTATGCCCACTCGGGTACATTTTCAAGCTTCGAACCCGCTTTGATTTTTCCCGAACCGTCTTCGGCGAACTCAAATGGTGCATCCTCATCCAATTCAGCATCTAAATAGGCACCACCCAGTGTCATTGACCAGTTCTCATCAATGATTCCGGTAAATTCCCATTCAAATCCGTTGGAATGAGCATCTGCCAGGTTTGCCGTAATGGTTTGGGTTCGGCCCTGGTCATTGGTTAGACGCAGATCCATTTGTACCTTGTCCCAACTGGCCTGAAACATCGAGGCATTAAACGTCACGCGTTTATTGAAAAACTGACTATTGATACCAATTTCATAGCTGGTCAATAGGTCTGATTCATAGGTGGGACGAAACCCGTTCACAGGTGGATCAGTTGTGGGGGCATTGAATCCTCCGGAGCGGAAGCCTTCCGCCGCAATCGCATAAATGAGAATGTCTTCAGTGGCCGCGAAATTTAAACCAATTTTTGGGGCCGTATTACTGAAGGAGCCTTTTTCATCGAGATTGTCGACATTGGCGCGGAACTCAATATCCTCTTCAAAGTGGCGTAAACCCAGAATACCGTTGAGGCGTTCGGTGAAATCGAACGAAACCTCCGCGAAGGCTGCACGGCGCTGGCGTGGCTCCCAAAGGAAGATTGTTTGGTCTGCCGCACCTGCAAAATTTCCACGTCCTTCAACAACAGCATGTGCCTTGCGTTTAATGTCCTGAGTGAACAGTCCCACCGTGTATTGAAATCGGCCTTCAGTGTTAGAGACTAACCTCACTTCATGACTTTTTACCTGATAGCTATTAATCAGAAAGAAATCGAGAATTTCAAAAATGCCAAAATTCTCAGGCCTAGTCAGTTGGTCTACAACAGGCCGCGGGGGGCGGATAGTGCCGATACCCGGTGCGCTGGGTGATATCAGTTCTTCCGTGGGAAGTGTGATGCCGACAGTTTGATCGGTCCGTACATCATTATCCGCTACTCCGGAAATCCACTCCAAATCCGCGAAAGGTAATTCCCAAGCGGCATGAAAGGTACCCAGATCGTAATTATTCTCAACGTTGTTTTGACCGATCAACGCATTTCGGCTGGCGGTCCACTCACCCCATCGATCCTGTAGCGAAGGCGATACAAAAGCGCCGGCTCCGATATCACTATCCTGTCTGGAGCCGCGCAGGATAAAACTCAGCGTATCTGTCGGAACGTACGATAGGGCGAAACGAAAACCATCGATGTCTTTGTCGTTGGCGTCCTCTTCGATTACTGTTTCGCTTGAATAATTATTTCTGGGTCCGTTGTTGTAATCGGGGTCCCGGATGGTGATCCAGCCATCCTGATTTCTCAGAAAACCAACACCGCGAAATCCGACTTTGCCTTCCAGCAGCGGCACGTTGACCATGAAACTATTGCTCTGGGTGGCGGCTCCCTCGGAGTTCTTTAAGTAGCTTCCTTCGTAGGCCCAGCCAAAATTCTCAAGATTAGGCGCTTTAGTGCGAACAATAATTGCTCCTCCGACAGCGCCTGCGCCGTATAGCGTACCCTGAGGCCCGCGCAGCACCTGAATATTATCGATATCAAATAGCTCGGTATCAGGCTGACCGCCGTCCTGCTGGGGAATGTCATCGATGAGGTAGGCAACCACCGCAACGCCCAGTGGTGCCTGCAGGCCGCGGATATTGATTCTTGAGCCGCCCTCACCCAGCGAGGCAAAGTTGAGACTGGGTATTTCGTCGGCGTATTCGGTAAATGTTTTGGCGCCTATATCAGCGATATCCTCACCGCTTAAGGCCTTAATGCTCAGCGGCACATCCTGCAATCGCTCGGTGCGTTTTCGCGCCGTCACGAAGACCTCTTCAAGCCCGAAATTTTTGCCTTTTGCCTTTGCCGGCGGAGTTTCCGTTGCCGGCTCCTGAGCGCGGCTGAGACCGGCGCTTGCAAGCAGGCTCGCGGCGGCGATCATCGGGAGAATCTTGCGAAAATTCATAGGCTTATCCGGTCGTGACAGCATCGCTGTTGTTATGGGTCTGTTACAGCCTCTATTTACGGTATTCGGAGCCGCGGGATCAAGTCCCGCAGGGTAAGCAGGACTCGATCACAGACTTTTTGCCACAGATTCAAGAAGCCTGCACCGGTGCAGATCACGGGCGCTGTTAGGTGGCTCAGGCAGC
>JBFJYC010000311.1:0-3201 GCA_041622815.1 Spongiibacteraceae bacterium
TCGGGCCCCTGCGTCGCCGTGATCGCAGGTACCGAAATTTTTGTCGTCGATGCCGGCACCGATGGCAGTAGAAATCTCCAACGCATGGCCTATCCCCCCGGCAAAGTCAGGGCCGTACTATTGACACACTTTCATTCCGATCACATCGACGGCCTTGGCGAACTCGCTACCGCGCGCTGGGCCGGTGGCGCCAACACCTCACCACTGCCGGTATACGGTCCCCGCGGTGTAGAGAAAGTTGTCGCCGGGTTCAATATGGCCTATTCACAGGACTTCACCTATCGTCATGAACACCACGGCGACACCGTGGCGCCACTCAGCGGTGCCGGGCTTGAAGCACTCCCCTTCGACAAGCCCGCGATGGGAAAACTGCACCGGGTACTCACAAAGGGCGACCTGAAAATCGAAGCGCTGACGGTCGCCCATAACCCCGCCGAGCCGGCGGTTGCTTATCGATTTACTTACAAAGACCGTTCTTTACTGATCTCCGGCGACACCATCAAACACAACAACATCATCAAGTTTGCGCGTGGAGTTGACCTTCTGGTGCACGAGGCATTGTCACCAAACTTGGTCAAAATGATGGAAAGTGCAGCGAAGAAAAATAATGAAAAGATATTGGCGAAAATTTTTTACGATATCCCCGACTATCACGCTACCCCGACTCAAGCGGCGGAAACAGCGCGCGATGCAGGCGTTGGCCACTTGCTCTACTACCATATCGTGCCGCCACTAGTAGTCGCAGGACAAGCGTCGGTCTATCTCAACGGTGCGGAAAAGATCTTCCGAAACTATACGATCGGCACGGATGGCGTGCAGTTTTCGCTGCCCACCGGTTCGCGTGAGATCAAGCAAACCAGTACGGGACTTTAAGCATCGGCGCTTGCCCGCAGCCTCGCCTAAGCAATGACAAAATAAATAACATATAGCCGCCATGCAGCGGCATGGAGAATTGAAAATGACACGCGCTGTAAGAAGCACACCGTTTTTCGCCGTATTTATCTCAGCGCTGGCGATTGCCCCCTCAAGCAACTCGATTGCACAAGCTGCGAACCGGGTGCTGGAGGAAGTGATCGTCACCGCGCAAAAAAAGGAGCAGGGTTTACTGGAAGTACCAGCATCGGTGTCAGTCATCAGCGGTGATATGGCCTCGGAGGCGGCGCTACTCGATACGCAGGACATTGTTCAGTACACGCCTAATGTCAAATTTGTCAGCTCCAACTCGATTCCGACATTGACGATTCGAGGGTTTGGCACGCCACCGGGTGCGCGTAACCTCGAACCCTCAGTCGGCATCGTGATTGATGGCGTCTACTTTGGTCGACCCAATTTCGCTAACGATGGCGCCTATGATATTGAACGTCTCGAGGTATTGCGCGGCCCGCAGGGTCCTTTGTTCGGCAAGAATTCGGTTGCCGGCGTGCTCAACTTCACCACTCAGGCGGCACGGCCTGAAACAGGTGGCTATTTTGCCCTGAGTGCGGGCAACTTAGGCGAGCGCCGAATAGAAGGCGCGGCATCGTTCCCACTTGTCAGTGATCGCATTGGAACGCGCATAGCGTTTCGCAAGCGCGACCGGCAGCAGGGTGTTTACAACACGACCATCGATGTCGAGAACGAGTTCAATGATCTGTCGGCAAGATTGCGCCTGAACTGGGACATTGGTGACTCCAATGCGCTCGGTATTGATTACTTCTGGGCCGATAGCGATTCGCTTGGCACGCCGATTCAGATGCATGAGGTCACCGATCGGGCAAGGGCGGAATATCTGGAACATGATCCGCGCTTCGAGGATGACCCCTTCGACACAAACCAGTCGGTGCAGGAAGGCTATAGCGAGCGCAAGGTAGAGTCGCTGACCGTTCGCTATCGGCACGACTGGGAAGAAATCGGTGCTTTCAATAATCTCGGCATGGAGATAACCGGCAATATCGCCGAAATTCTGTCACCCTTCCTGCAGGATTCCGACTTCAGCCCCATTGATTTCACGCTACTTTCCTCAATCGACGCAGACGGATACGAGCAAAAGTCATTTGAATGGCGTTTCAGCGGCGATTTACCGGCACCCTTCGGATGGGGTGAGGGCTTGGATTTGCTCGCGGGTTATAACCGTTTCGTAAGCGAAAACACCTCGTCCATACGAATAGATTTCAAATTAGACCAGCTCGAGGACGTCATTCAGTCGGGCGGCGGCGGACTGCCGCCCAACTCTGAGCTGGCCGCAGTCCCAATAATTATCGCGGAAGGTAGTGCACCCGGTCAGGGCGACACCAGATTTGTCGAGAGTGCCGTCTATACGCGCGCCGAAGCCGACTCAGTATTCCTGCAAGGCACATGGTACTTAACGCCACAAATCGATCTCACAGCAGGCTTGCGATATACCGATGAAACCAAGACCGGTTTTTCCTATTCGGAGTCGGACAGCCAGGTAGTGGCCAGCCGTATCGCGGGCCAGCAGAATTTTTATGCGACCTATGACGAACGCGAGACCGATGTTGCGCCCAAGCTGGCGTTATCCTGGGAGATCTTCGAAGACTTCCGCGCCTTTGTCTCAGTGACGAAGGCCTTTAAAAGTGGTGGTATCAGTGGGCCGCTGATTTCACCAATTGATGTCACATACCGCCCGGAAGAGGCACAGTCTACCGAGATTGGCATCAAGAGTTTTCTATTAGACCGAACCCTGCAGTTGAACCTGACGGCGTATCAGGTTAAATACACTGATCTGCAGATTTATGCCTTCAACGGTAATCAGACCACCACCTTGAACGGCGATAAAGCCACAGGTCGCGGCTTTGAACTGGATTTCCAATGGTTACCGCCGCTGCCAATTTTGACTGTGGCAGGTAGCGTCGGTTTCACGGACGCCACTTATGACGAGTACCCCTGCGCGCCCGGCCCCGCAACACAATCGACAGATGACAACCCACCCGGATGCAGAACCGAGGAACCCCGCCAGAACCTCGCCGGAGAAACGCTACAATTTGCGCCGCGATTCAGTGCCAGTCTGTTCCCGTCGCTTCGCTTTCCGGTTTCAGACAGCTGGGGCATGTTGATCGGTCTGGATATCCTGTATCAGGGCGAGCACTACCTCAATATCGACCTAGACCCCCTCTCAAAGCAGGACGCCACCACCAAGGTCAACTTGCGAATAGGGCTTGCGGAGCGCAACGGCGGCTGGCGATTTGTACTCAATGCTAAAAA
>JBFJYC010000312.1:0-3162 GCA_041622815.1 Spongiibacteraceae bacterium
CCGGGGCGGATGCCGAGGAGCACCGGGCATTTATCGGTGAGAAGCTTCAAATCCCGCAATTGGCCATCGATGACGCGCTGCGCCAGCGGCACCCGCCGAAGTTTGAAAGTCTGCCCGATGACTGGCAGTTCACGCTGGTGCGCGGTCTCGATGCCGATACTGTTGACATCAATTTCAAGACAATTCAGCTGTCGTTTTTCTGGCGCGGCAATGTGCTGGTGACGCGGCATGACCGTCCCTCCGCCAGCATCAATGCAGTCAATGCCAGAATTGAAGCCGGCTCGAGAGAGGTGCTCAGCGCCGGCGAATTGCTCTATCAGATTCTTCGCGCCATGCACGATCGCTATCTGCCGATCGTGCTGGACCTGGAAACCCGGCTGGAAGAAATCGAAGAACTGCTGATTTCAAATCCCAGTGATTTGCTGCTGCAGGAGCTGATGGAATACAGCCGCCAGTTGAAAAAATTGCGGCGTATCGCCAATTATCACGAAGTCGCGTTTAAGCGGATGCTCTACACCGAGGAAAAGCAGGGTTGGAATCTGCACGTCGAGTTGTTTGATTTGCACGAGCAGGCCGAGCGGCTCGCCAGTCTGTCCAACCTGCAATATGAAATCACCAGTGACATGATCAACGGCTATTTGTCGGTTTCGTCGCACCGGCTGAACAATGTGATGCGTGTGTTAACTGTGGTGACCGTGCTGTTTGTACCGCTCACCTTTATCGCCGGTATTTATGGTATGAACTTTGAGTACATTCCCGAATTGGGCTTTCGCGCCGGTTACTTTGTGGTGTGGGGGGTGATGATTACGATCTCGTTGACATTGCTCGGCGTATTCAGACACAAGCGCTGGATATAATGATGGCAGATGCCGGCAGCATGTTTGAGCAGGTACTCACTTCCAGTCTGTATGTGCTGAATTTTCCGTTAATCGATCTGGGCAAAGGCCCGGTCACTGTCGCCACAATATGCGCCGGATTGGCGGTTGTGGTCGCTGCATTGATTTTGTCACGTGGGATTCGCCGCAGCATCCGCAATGTAAATGCCGGCCGTTACGCAATGACGCCGAGTTCGCGCTATGCAATGGAGCGACTGGCGCATTACGGCGTCTTGATACTGGGTATTATTATCGCGCTGTCTACCGCGGGTGTGGATTTCGGCAAGCTGGCAATGCTGGCATCGGCGCTGTCCGTAGGTATCGGTTTCGGCTTGCAGGCGCTGGTCAGTAATTTTGTTTCGGGGCTGATGCTGTTGATCGAGCGTTCCCTGAAGGTCGGCGACTTTATTGAACTGGATAGCGGAATCGCAGGCGTGGTGACAGAGATCCGTGTGCGTGCCACCGTCATTACCACCAATGACAATGCCGAAATCATTGTGCCGAATTCAGAGTTTGTGAACGGCCGTATGACCAACTGGACGCATTCGAACAATTTTTACCGCCACAAAATACCGTTTGGTGTGGCCTACGGCAGCGATACCGCACTGGTTAGAAAAGTGGTGTTGGAAGCCGCCGAGAAAATAGAATTTACTCTGTCGGACACCCGCGAACACAAGCCGTCGGTATGGATGACGGGCTTCGGCGATTCGAGTCTCGATTTCGCGTTGATGGTCTGGGTGAAGCCGGAGTGTGCGACCAGACCCGGTTCGGTGAAATCCGCTTATTTTTATGCAATTGACCAGGCGTTGCGCGACGCCGGTATTACCATACCGTTCCCGCAGCGCGATGTGCATATGATCGCGCCCGCAAACTAGCCGCTCACATAATCGATATAACCCAGAGTACTGCTTATGAACCGACGTGACCTATTGACCTCAATCGCTGCCGGTAGTGCCGCTACCGTATCGTCACCGCTGCTGGCGCAGGCCGGCTTGGGGGTGTTGCCCGCCGACAAGTACGACAACAGCACTGCGTCGGGAAAAGCACTGAATAAGCTCGCGGAAGTGATTAAGCGTAAGAGCAAAAGCTTTCAGGACGGCGACTGGCGCTTACAAACTGCGGCCGAACAAGCCGAGGCGCGGCGTATGCTGATGCACGCCGTGCAGCATGCAATTGAAACACGGTTTAACGCCGATCCCGCCCGTCCGCAGTTCACCCGTTTTGTCACGCCGACTAAAAAGCTGCTCGGAGATAATCCCGACGCGGTCTATTTTGAAGCCCAGGTCAGCCCGGATCACGAATATCGCATCCGCGGTAATATCGCCGGTGCCACCTATACGTCGTTTACGGTTGAGCTGGCCAAAAAAGCCGGCAGTTTCGGCACCCTGGGCGCGACGCTCAACGATACCGAATTCGATGTTGACCGCGACGGCAACTACGAAATTATCGCCAGCGTGCGCAAGCCGGCGAAAGGCAACTGGCTCGAGCTGGACGCGAGCGCGACCAGCATCGTCACGCGGCACTATTACGAAACAAAAAGCCCGATTGCCGCAGACCGACTGCACCATATTCCGCTGCTAATCGACAACTTGGAAGACGCCGGGCCGGAGCCGCTGCCTGATGACACCAATATCGAAGCCGGATTGGTGCGCGCCGCAAACTGGTTGGACGCCAATATCAATCCGCCGTCGCCGCAGCTTTCACCGCGCTGGGTGTCGAAGCAGCCCAATGTATTGCCGGCACCGAAAATCGATGAGTCGAATAAATCGGTGGGCTATGCCGCCGCTGATAATGTCTACTCGATGGCACCGTGGGTATTAAAGCCCGACGAGGCACTTGAAATCCGCGGTCGCTGGCCGCGGGCGCGGTTCGCCAGTGTGGTGCTGTGGAACCGGTTTATGCAGACGCTGGATTACGTCAACCGCAGTGTGTCACTCAACCGCGTGCAGACGGTTGCCGAAGGAGACGGTAGCTTTCGCATGATTCTCGCGCATCAGGATCCGGGCTTGCCGAACTGGTTGGACACGGAAGGAAGGGTTACCGGTGTTTTGTTCTGGCGGTTTCAGCTGCCGGAGCACGACATTGAGCCGCTGACCACAAGGGTGGTGAAGTTCAGCGACTTGAGGGGCGGCTGAGCCCGGCTGGCACTATACATTATGCTGATACACCACCTGTTTGATTTTCATACCCGTCTCGATCCCGCTGCGCCCTGCGTGGTATTCGAGGGTGAAACCCTCAGCTATGAATGGTTCCTGCGGCGCTCTAAACAATTCGCGTCAGGCTTGCA
>JBFJYC010000313.1:0-3151 GCA_041622815.1 Spongiibacteraceae bacterium
AAGCCGGTTGGTGTGATGCCTTCCGTGAGGTGAACAAGGCAGAAGATCAGTTTACCTGGTGGTCAAACCGCGGTCAGGCCTATGCCAACAATGTGGGGTGGCGTCTGGATTATCAGGTGGTAACACCGGGACTTAAACCGCTGGTGAAGTCTGCGCATGTGTATAAGGAAGAAAAGTTTTCAGATCATGCGCCGCTGATCATGGAATACGATTTCCCGCTGCTGGCTTAGCCGGCGGGGTTCACGCTGCCGGCGTTGTTGATAATTTTTTCAAGTTGATCAGCGAGTACCGCGCTGGCCGCCGCATCCATCGCCCGGCCCAGTTCTGCTTTCACCACGATTTCTGCCATCGGCCGTAACTTCCAGATCAGGTCGATGGCGCCGGACAACTCCGTCGGTGCCAGAGTCGCCAGCGAGCCGTCTTCGGCGGAGCTGAGCAGATGGTCATAAACCATCTGTACGAACGCCTGCGCGATATTGTGCATATTGTCGCGGCTCTGCTGGGTAACCTCGAGCAGCGCTGGCAAGGGTATACCGGCTTCCAGCAATGACAGCGCGACATTGAGTGTGCGCATGCTGCCGACCCGCGCAAAATCGCCCTGAATGCTAAACATGCCCATTTTTTCCGCGAGTTCAATCGAGGCATCGTCGGCGTGGTCGCCGAACATTTCAAACAGCTCACCCACTGGCAGGGTGGTCGGCGCTTCGTCGGTCCAGGGGCTGTTCACCGCCGATTCGATGCCGAGAATCTCATTCAGGCCGACGCCCTGTTCGAGGCCGCTGATCAGGTCCTTGATGCTCGCCAGCGTATAGCCGCGCTCTAACAGATTGGCGATAACCCGCAGCCGCGACAGGTGCTGGTTGTTGTATATACCCTTGCGTCCGCGCAACTCCGGCGGCGGCAGCAGGCCCTTGTCCTGATAAGCGCGAATATTGCGCACCGAGCAGTCCGAGGCCAGCGCCAGTTCATCGACGGTATATTCGTGGCGCTGTTCTGTACCCGAATCGGGCTTTTTGCCGGTATCGCGGAACTGTGCGAGGCTGCGGATGGTATCGGTGGGAAATTTCATTGCGCTATTCTAACCGGAATCAATAACCTTGACATCAATTGATGTCACATCTATATTACACGGATTGATGTTACATAGATGGCTGTAACGAACAAGGGTCTATCCGGAGTGTCTGAGAGATTATGATCAAATATCTGAATTATTTAGTGGCTTCTCTGCTGGTAGCGACCCCGCTTAGCGCCTCGGCCTGGCAGTCGGTGCGCGAGGGCGACCGGGTGACGGTTTTCTCACAGACTCAGGAAGGTTCGGCCTTACAGGTGTTCCGGGCGGAAACCGAAGTCGATGCGCCGCCGGCGCAGGCGCTGGCGCTGATCAAAGACACCGCGGCCTGTGTCGACTGGATGCATACCTGCAAATCACCGAAATTGATCCGCGAAGTCAGCGCTGAAGAGCGCTTCACCTATATGGAAATTGATTTGCCCTGGCCGGTCAAAGACCGGGCGCTGACGATGCACGCCACCGTCAGCCCGGTTGAAGGCGGCGGGGTGCTGGTCTCACTGCTGAATAAATCTGCCGCCGAACTCGCGCCTGCGGATGCCGCCAACTTGCCGCGTAAATCCTCGGCGGTACCGGTGGAATCGGCGCTCGGATTTTTTAAGCTGGTACCGCTGCCGGGCGACCGCTGCCGCGTCGTTTACCAGTTGCAGCTTAATCCCGGCGGTGGTTTACCGGCGGGCGTAGTTAACAGTCGTATCGAAGACAATGTATTCAATACTCTTAAAAACATGCAGACCGCCGTGCTTAACGCACGCTACCGCGGCTAGGGAGAAAAGAGATGACACAGTCAATAATGCCGGTACGTCGTAACCTCGAATTTCATCTGCCCGAAGACCGCATCAGCGACTGGAAAGACGGCAATGTGCATATTTCGCATTTTATGAATGCGATGTCGATTTTCTTTCCCGTCGGCGAGCGCTTCTTTATCGATAGCGTGCGGCATTTCCGCGGCGTCGTCGACGATGACCCGCAGCTAAAAGAAGCGGTAAAAGGATTTATCGGCCAGGAAGCCATGCACGGGCGTGAGCACGAGGAGTACAACGCTGCACTGCAAAAGAAGGGGCTACCCGCCGAAGCGTACGAGGCCGTGGTAGTGAAAACGCTGGCGGTCACGAATCGCATCACGCCCAAGGCTGCACAGCTCGGGGCAACGATTGCGCTGGAGCATATCACCGCGATTCTGGCCGATGGCTTGCTGCGCAATCCGGCCTCGCTGACCGGTGCCGAGCCGCGCTACAGCGCGCTGTGGCGCTGGCATGCGATGGAAGAAACCGAGCACAAGGCGGTTGCCTTCGATGTGTTTGCGCGCCTGCACCGCAAATCACCGGTGATTTCTTATTTTCGTCGCTGCTTCGCCTTGCTGATCTCGACACTGATGTTTTTTTCGATGGTCTTTATTTTTCATATCGGACTGGTCCGGCGCGAGCCGGGACAGCTTTGGAATCTGAAAGGCTGGGGCAGCTTGATCGCGTATTTGTGGGGTCCGCGTGGCGTGCTACTGCGCATGATTCCCGGCTGGCTCGCGTTTTTCAAACCGGGTTTCCACCCCTGGGATCACGACAACGCTCACTACCTCGAGGGTCTCGATGCCCTTAGCGACGAGGTAGAAAGCTACGCAGCAGCCTAGAAGCGGTAATTAGCCTGCAGCCCGACTGAGCGGCTGCGCTCCAGAAAGGCGTAGTGACCGATACTATCGAAGGTGCTGTTGGATGTGGGTGTGTCATTGGCGTAGCCGATGGTTGCCTCATCGGTCAGATTCTTCATCACCAGTGCCACCGACCAACTCTCATCTATTGCCGATAGCGCGATACGCGCATTGAATTTCACGTAGCCGTCCTGCGCCACCGACGGATCAAGGTTTTGTGAAGGGTTGTAGTCATCGGTAAACAGCGCATCGATATTACCCGATAGCTGCAGGCTGTCACCGAGGGGACTGCGGTAGAGCAGCGAGATATTGCCGGCAAAGTCAGCCACATACTGGTTGGATTTGCCGCTGTAGTCGCAGTTGCGGCCATCGGGCGCGGTCGGTGCCTGCCCCTGGTAACACTGACCGGTGAGAAACTCCTGAAATTCGAAATCGAGCAG
>JBFJYC010000314.1:0-3139 GCA_041622815.1 Spongiibacteraceae bacterium
CGGCCAGGCGGCGATGGGCCCGTTCTATTGCCCGGGTGACCAGCAGGTCTATATCGACCTGTCTTTTTTCGATCAGTTGCGCGACCGCTTTCAGGCGCCGGGCGATTTCGCACAGGCGTATGTTATCGCCCACGAGGTCGGTCATCATATCCAGACTTTAACCGGCGTCTCGAAAAAAGTGCATGCTGCGCGCAGCCGCCTCAGCGAGGTAGAAGCAAATAAGTTATCGGTGCGGCAGGAGCTGCAGGCGGACTGTCTCGCTGGTGTCTGGGGTTTTCATGCCAATGAAAGCCGTCAGTTACTCGAGGCCGGTGATGTCGAAGAGGGACTGAGAGCCGCCACCGCGATCGGCGACGATACCCTGCAAAAACAGGCTCGCGGCAGCGTTAGCCCGGACTCCTTTACGCACGGTAGCGCCGAGCAGCGCGTGCGCTGGTTTAAGATCGGACTCGCCAGCGGCGACATGGATCGCTGCGATACCTTTACGCAGGATGCCGCCATCTGAAGCGGCGATCCTGATGAGCACATATTGTGATTTCGCACCGGGTAATCCCTTGCATGCGCCTTACCACGATCACGAATATGGCTTTCCGGTGACCGATGACAATATTTTATTCGAGCGCCTGTTGCTGGAAATTAATCAGGCGGGGCTGTCGTGGAATCTGATGCTGCAAAAGCGGGAAGGGTTCCGCCGCGCCTATTCCGGCTTCGATATCGACCGCGTTGCGGCTTATGCTGAGGCCGACCGGACGCGCTTGCTCGCAGACGCCGGTATTATCCGCAACAAACTCAAAGTGAACGCGGCGATTGAAAACGCGCGTAGCATTCAAACATTACAAAAAGAATACGGCTGCTTTGCCAATTGGCTGGCGGCGCAGCACCCGCTCAGTAAAGACGCCTGGGTAAAGCTGTTTAAGAAGACCTTTAAATTTACCGGCGGCGAAATTACCGGTGAGTTTCTGATGAGTATCGGTTATCTGCCCGGGGCCCATCGCGAAAGTTGTCCGGTCTATTCAAAAATAATGACGCAACGGCCGCGCTGGGCCGATCACAAGCAATAGCCGTCAGCCGGCCCCTGAAGGATATTTCTATGAAAATCGGAATGACGTTGCCGGTGACCGAGCCGGGCTGGAATCGTGACATTTTGTTGCAGTGGGTTGAGCGGATTGAAGCCGGTCCCTTCCATAGTATTGCGCTCGGTGAGCGCACCTGCTTTCCAAGCCCGGAAATCATGACTACGCTCGCAGCGGTTGCCGCGTTGACTAAGCGGCTGCGTATCATCGCCACGGTACTGGTGTTGCCGGCCCATCAGCCGGTAGTCGCGGCCAAGCAACTCGCGACGATCGACCTGATCAGCGATGGCCGCTTGCGCGTGGGTGTCGGCACCGGTGGCCGCGAGGAGGACTATCACGCAGCCGGGGTCAGTCTGGATAACAAGCGCATCGCGACAATGGAGCAGCACATCGGTGTGATGCGGCAGGTCTGGGCCGGTGATTATATGGTCGGCGCCGCAGGCTTACCGGTGGGGCCGGAGCCGGTGCAGGCCGGCGGGCCGCCGCTGCTCGCCGGTGTCTTCGGCCCGAAAGGGCTCGCCAGTGCGGCGCGCTGGGCTGCGGGGGTTACCGGCATGTCGATGAGCGCGGGCGCCGCAGAAGCGGCTCAGGCGATGGCGCAGGTTGAGGCCGCCTGGCAGACCGCGGGCAGGGCGCAGGCGCCGGAGTTTTCAACCGCTTTTTGGTTCGCCGTCGGCAGCGATGCGGATAGCCAGATGTATCGACATTTGCACCGCTATTTCAACTGGCTCGACGATGCTTCCCGCGAGGGTATGGCGGCTGGCTGTGGCTTCCGCGGTTCGGTGGAGCAGTTGAGTGAGCGGCTGCGCGCCTTTGCTGCAACCGGTGCGGATGAGTTGTTGCTGATCCCCACCGCGATCGATCCGTCGCAGGTTGATCTCGCGATCGAGGCGGTTCGCGGGATGTAACGTGTCGCTCCGGCTAGATGCGGGTCAGCAAGCCGAGGCTATCGACCCGTGCGTTTTCTGCAAACAGGCCCGACGCCAGCGCCAGTTGATAAACCGCCCAGGGTGCCTGGCCGCCGTCTTCGGCATTCGGGAACAGGTCGTGAATGGCGAGAATGCCGCCGGGCATAATATGCGCCGCCCAGCAGCGGTAGTCGGTGAGTGCGGCTTCGAGACTATGACCGCCGTCGATAAAGACCATCGCCAGCGGCGTATGCCAGTGGGTGGCGGCGACGCCGGATGAGCTGACCACCGGCACCACCGTGTCGTTGAGCCCGGCGGCGCTGATATTGCGGCGAAATTCGGCAAATGTATCGAAGTGTTCGGCCGCGGCGTCGTACAGGTCGGGGTCGTGAAACATCTCACCTTTCTGGTGCTCCTCGGAGCCGCGGTGGTGGTCCAGCGCATACAGGACGCCGGATTGTTCGCGACAGGCGAGGCCGAGGTAAATGCTCGATTTTCCACAGTAGCTGCCAATTTCCAAAACCGGTCCGCGCTGCGCAACCGACAGCGCAGCATCGTAGAGCGCTTCGCCCTCAGCGGCGCTGAGAAAACCTTTTACCGCGTCGATATCGAGCGGAAGTGTCACGGGCATTGGCATACTCCACAGGGCGCCGATGCGCCGGAAAAACAGCGGCGCACCTTAGCGGATATGTCCGCTGGCGGCAATCGCAGCGACGGGCTGAAAGCCGCGGCTGTGCTATGCTGGCGCGGTTTTTTTGGTTCCGGGAACCCCTCTCATGAAGCTCGAAATGCCGCGGTTTGATCAGGCACAGGTTTTGGTTGTCGGCGATATCATGCTCGACCGCTATTGGCACGGCAGCACCTCGCGAATTTCACCGGAAGCACCGGTGCCGGTGGTGCGGGTTGGTGAAGTGGAAGACCGTCCCGGTGGCGCCGCCAACGTCGCGCTCAATATCGCGGCGCTCGGTGCCGGCGCCTCACTGGCCGGTCTGGTCGGCAAAGACGAAGCGGCGACCGCGCTGGGTGAGCAATTGTACGCCGCCGGTGTGCGCTGCCAGCTCACCGAAACGGCAAACCCGACGATCACCAAATTGCGGGTGATATCCCGTCACCAGCAGTTGATCCGCATGGATTTCGAAGAGGCGATCACGCGGCTGC
>JBFJYC010000315.1:0-3139 GCA_041622815.1 Spongiibacteraceae bacterium
CATCGCACCTATATCGAACCGTTTATGGCGATAGCCGAGGTGCTCCGCAACAAGGGCCAGCGCTTTGCAGACCGGCCGCTGCCGGGACCGGTCAAAATGCCCCAGATTCCTGAATTGGTTGAGCGCGGCTTATTGAAGTTACCGCCGTTTTTTGAATCCTTCGACGAGCATCTGGCAGGGCGGGATTTTGTGGTTGGCGATCAGCTGTCGATGGCGGATATTGACTTGTTTGTGGTGTGTGAATTCACCGCTTGGATTAAATTCGAGATTCCGCAGGCGCACGCCAATATCGCGCGGTGGCGTGAACGTATCGGCACTGTGCTGGGCGGTTAAGCCGGTTCCGCCTGCGCCGGGACATTAGTAGTAACCGCCACGGCGCTGACGGCCCTGATGTCGTTGCTGTTTATGGCCGCGGTCAGCGTGCCTGTCGCGCGGGTGGTAGTGCCGCTTGCCATAGTACTGGCGCTGATACTTGCCCGTGGCATGGGCATTGTGCCGGTAGTAGCGATCATCGGCGTAGTGCTTACGGTAGCTGTCATAGTCGCGGTAGCTGTAGTGGTGCCCGCTATAATGTTGCCGGTAGTGACGCGGCGGTGCATGCAGATAATGCCGGTGATGGGTATGGCGGACGCGGTGATCGTGACACCATGCGCCGCCGAGCACGTAGCTGATAATGATCCGACCCAGATCGCCGTGATGCTCGTGTTTGCGCGTGTAGTCATGGGCCTGAGCTGAGCTGGCCATAACGCCCAGCAGGACGGGCATAAGAAGTATTGAAACTCGCATTGCAGACTCCGGCAGCGGTACCTTCCGCAGGATTCGACTATGCGCCGTTAAAACTGAACAAGGGCTGAACTGTCGGCCCGGCAACCTGAACAATAAGCGGGCCGGAGGCCCCTGACTGAATGACACCGCCTCAGAATGTGGAATGGCGCGACGAGCAGCTATTTTTGTTGGATCAAACACTACTGCCACAGACGGCAAAGATGCTGCCAATCGACACACTGGAAGCCGCCATTGAGGCGATTCAGAGCTTGCGGGTGCGCGGCGCGCCGGCCATTGGTATTGCGGCGGCCTATGCGCTGTGTGTCGGCCTGCGCGACGCTCGCTCGCTGGATGCCGCCGGCTTTGTGCAACAAGCGAAAAGCCAGGCGCAGCGGTTGATAGCGGCGCGACCAACGGCGGTTAATCTGGCCTGGGCACTCGAGCGCATGTGCCGTGTACTCAACCCGCGCCAACCGGCCGGGGTGCTGTGGACGGCATTGGTCGCCGAAGCGGTGGAGATTCATGCCGAAGACCGGCGTCTGTGCCGGGCGATCGGCGAAGCGGGTGTCGCGCTCATCGGCCCCGGCAGTACAGTGCTGACTCATTGCAACGCCGGCGCGCTCGCGACGGGCGGTATCGGCACCGCGACCGCGCCGATGTATCTGGCGGCAGAAAACGGCGTCGATTTTAAAGTTTTATCCGCCGAGACCCGGCCGCTTTTGCAGGGCGGGCGACTGACCGCCTGGGAGCTACAGCGCGCCGGTATCGATGTGAGCCTGATTATCGATGGCGCAGCTGCCGGTTTGATGGCGGCCGGCGCTATTGATTTGGTGATTGTCGGCAGCGACCGCGTCGCCGCCAACGGCGATGTCGCGAACAAGGTTGGCACACTTGCCCACGCGCTGGCGGCAAAGCATTTCGGTATTCCGTTTTATGTGGCATTGCCGCATTCGACGATTGATATCGAATGTGCCGGCGGCGCCGATATCCCGATAGAACAACGTCACGGTGACGAGGTGCTGAGTATGGCGGGGCAGCGCATTGCGGCGCCGGGTATCGCCGCGCGCAACCCGGCCTTCGACATTACACCGGCCGCATTGGTCACTGCCCTGATCACCGACTGCGGTATGATCCACCCGCCATTCGGGCCCGGTATTTCAGCCGCGCTCGCTAACCGGAAAGTCTGACAATGAATTTAAATACCCGGGCAGTTTTGTTGCTGATTGCGTTATTACCGGTTACTCAGGCCTACGCGGTGAAACCTTATCCGGTCACTGAACAACGCGAACCCTGTCGTGACTACGTGGCGAGCAAGCAGCCGCTATTCGGCGATGTGCATATCCATACCCGTTATTCGCTGGATGCCCGCACCCAGGACACCCGCACCCGGCCGGCCGATGCCTATGATTTTGCGCGCGGTGCTGAAATCGGGGTGCAGCCCTGGCGCGACGGCACGGCGCTGCGCAGTCTGAAGTTAAAGCGGCCGCTGGATTTTGCAATGGTCAGCGATCATGCCGAGCTGATCGGCGAGGTGCATATCTGCGAAAACCCGGCGCATGCCGAATATAATTCCTGGGAGTGCCTGACCTTCCGCAGGCTGCCGAATCTGGCGTATTACATGTTTAATTCCCGTGCCGCTTTGTTCGGTTCGCGCTGGGGATTTTGCGGCGACAAGGGCGGGGTTTGCCGCGCGGCGGCGTCGGTTGTGTGGCAGGAGCATCAGCAGGCGGCTGAGGATGCTTATGATCGCAGTGCCGATTGTCAGTTCACCAGTTTTGTCGGTTACGAGTGGACCGGGGTCGCCGGCTCCGCCGCCAATATGCACCGCAATGTCGTGTTCCGTAATGCGGTCGTGCCGCCGGTACCGCAGAGCTTTGTCGACGGCGCGGCAGATGAGCTGTTGTGGGACGCGCTTGACGCGCAGTGTGTGAACGGACTTGAGGGCTGTGAGGTACTGGCGATTCCCCATAACTCCAACCTCAGCGACGGCAATATGTTTAAGGCCACCAAAAATGATGGTTCGCCGATCGATGCTAAATACGCGGAGCAGCGTGTCCGTCTCGAGCCTTTGATCGAAGTGATGCAGCACAAGGGCAGCTCCGAGTGTTTCTTTTCACCGGGCATCAGCGAAGACGAGCTGTGCGCCTTCGAGCAGCTGCCGTATCCGAATTTTATGGGTGCGCGGTCAATATTCGGTTCCGGTGGCAGCAAGGTGAGTGCGACCACCGGCTTTATCCGCGAGGTGTTGACCGACGGTTTACAGCAACAACAAAAGCTCGGGTTAAATCCTTTTAAACTGGGTTTTATCGCCAGTACGGATACCCATATCAGTGCGGCCGGTGGCGCCGATGAAGACCGTTTTCTCGGCCATGGC
>JBFJYC010000316.1:0-3137 GCA_041622815.1 Spongiibacteraceae bacterium
CGCATCGGCCGCAGCCTGTGCCATCTTATCCGCTTGGCTGATCGCAGCATCGGGTGTCGCTGTCTTGTCGCTACCGGGCGCGGGGCCCTTTTCGGCGGGGCTGTCGCCGGACGTCTTGCCGGGTGCTGCCGCCAGTGCGGCGTCGCTATCGTCCGCACTGCTATCGCTTGTTACCGCAGCGGCTTGGTTGCTGAGCTGCGCCTTGAGCATCGCCAGCTGCTCGCTTTTCAGCGTGGCGAGATTTTGTAAAGTGGCAAGCTGCGCGTCCATGTCAGCCAGGCGCTTGGCCAGATCGGAGCTCTGGCGCTTGGCACGATCGAGATTTTCCTCGTTGGCGGTCAGCTGGTCGCGCAGCGCTGTGCCACCGCCGGTTTCGCTGTTGCCGCCTTCGCTGTCACCGCTGCCGGCCGCCGCAATCGACAGCCGTGGCTCTTCTTTGGTTTTTGCTGCTGCCGCAGAGGACTTGCGTGAACTAGAGGGGCTTACCTTGCCGGATAATGGCTCCCGCCGGGGCTTTACCCGCCCTTTCCAAACATCGGTCTGATAGGCGATTTCTCGACTCGCCTCATCCGCTGTTAACTCCCGCGCTTCGGCTTCGGTGGGAAAGCGCAGCACATAGCCGGACTTCAGCCGGTTAACATTGCTACGCTGAAACGCCTCGGGGTTTTTACGCTGCAAGGCCAGCATCGTCTGTTCGATGGTGACATTTTTTGAGGGGCGCGCCATTGTCGCGACCTTGAACATCGTGTCGTAGTGCTGCACACGATAGGCGTTGCCGCCCTCAAGCGCGGGCAGCGCTTGCCGCTGGCTGCCGGTACGGGGCATGACTTTGCTATCACCGGGCGAAACAATGCGATCGACTTTGGTGCCAACCACCCGTTCCACGGTTCTCTTTTCCGCGCCACCGGTCTGATTGTTAAAGCCGGTACCGCCGCTGCGGGAAACGGGCGTCCAGCCGCTCGCCTCAAGATCCGGCAAATCGAGTAACACCGTATATTCACGCAATGCCCTGCCATCGGGCCAGCGCGCTTCAACCAGAAAATCCAGATAGGGCTCAACCACCGGGTCACGCGAGCTGATTTTCACAGCGGCGCCACCGCGGTTATTCAGCACCAGCTTGAACTTCATTTTCGTGAGAAAGCTGGTGAGTTCGACCCCCGCGCGCTTGAAATCATCAGCGCCCGCGAGCTTCACTACGACCTGCTCCTGGTTAAGGTCCCCCAGATCACGCAGCGGAATTTCTGCATCCAGCGGCTCATTTAGCGCGGAGCGCAGCTTTATTTCTCCAAACCCGAGGCCGAGGGCCAAGGGCGCGCTCAGCGCGAGTAATGTGCTGAGTAGCAGGGATCGGACAGCTACGCTTTCGATATTCATTTATATAGCCCGTGATTCATGTAGCAGCCCGGGACCGGTTGGCGATTGACCTTCACGCTCACCGCAGGCAGGTGCTAGAAAAAACCTACAATTAAGCTCGCAAGTATTAGCCAGACCGTGGTTTTTATCAAGCGCGGGGCCTTCCGGGTGGCCCGTCGCGGGCTATTCCAGAAGCAATCTGAGCATGCGCCGCAGCGGCTCCGCCGCGCCCCATAAAAGCTGGTCGCCGACAGTGAATGCCGACAGATACTCGGGCCCCATCGAAAGCTTGCGCAGGCGTCCCACCGGAATCATCAACTCGCCGCTGACCGCGGCGGGATTGAGCTGCGCCAGTGACTCCGGACGATGGTTGGGCACTACCTGTACCCACTCATTCGCCGCCGCCAGGCGCTCTTCGATCTCGGCCATGGCGACGCCCTGCTTCAGCTTGATGGTCAAGGCCTGGCTGTGACAGCGCATCGCGCCGACGCGCACGCATAAACCGTCGACCGGCACCGGGCGCGAACTGCGCCCCAGTATTTTGTTGGCTTCAACTTCAGCTTTCCACTCCTCGCGGCTCTGACCGTTTTCCAACTCGGAATCAATCCACGGCAGCAAACTACCCGCCAGCGCGGCGCCGAAGTTGTCCTTGGGCAGCCCGTCGCTGCGCAGTGTCGCGGTGACCTGGCGGTCGATATCCAGAATCGCGCTACCCGGATCATCCAATTGCTCAGCCACCGAGTCGTGTATCGCCCCCATCTGCGCGATCAGCTCGCGCATATTCTGGGCACCGGCACCGCTCGCCGCCTGATAGGTCATGGCGCTGACCCACTCGACCAAATCCGCGTCGAACAAGCCCTGCATCGCCATCAGCATCAGGCTGACCGTGCAGTTGCCGCCGACAAAAGTTTTTGTGCCGTCCAGCAGGGCGTCGCGGATCAGCTCGCCGTTGACCGGGTCGAGCACGATTACCGCACTGTCTTCCATGCGCAGCGCCGAGGCGGCATCGATCCAGAAACCCTCCCAACCGGCCGCGCGCAGCTTGGGATACACCGACTTGGTATAGTCGCCACCCTGACAGGTGATGATGGCATCGAGCTGACTCAGCGCCGAAATATCGTAAGCATCCAGCAGCGCAGGTGCCGCAACGCCGACATCGGGCGCGTCGCCACCGACATTCGACGTGGTAAAAAATACCGGTTCAATGTGGTCGAAATCGCCCTCGGCCTGCATACGCTGCATCAGTACCGAGCCGACCATGCCACGCCAGCCAATTAATCCTGTTTTCAGTTTCACAGTTCTGATTCCTTGCTCAGATGTCAGAAGTAGGTGCGGGTTTGGTTTTCCGGGACCGTCGACAGCATGGAAGCTGTCGTCGAGCCTACAGGGATGTATTTACGGCGTGTCCCGGAAAACCAAACCCGCTCCTGCTTCGATGGATTAGTAAATTCTTAACTCAGTGCATCGCAAACCGCCGCACCCATTACCTCGGTGCTAACCGGTGTTTCACCCGCAGCGATATCACCGGTGCGCAACCCCTGATCGAGTACCGCGCCTACTGCCGCCTCGATTGCCGCAGCCGCGGGCTCCGCATCCAGCGAATAACGCAACATCATCGCCGCCGACAAAATCGTCGCCAGCGGATTCGCTTTGCCCTGCCCTGCGATATCCGGTGCCGAACCATGGCAGGGCTCATACATGCCAAAGCCGCTGGCGTTGAGCGAGGCCGAGGGCAGCATGCCGATAGAGCCGGTCAGCATCGCTGCAGCGTCGGATAAAATATC
>JBFJYC010000317.1:0-3119 GCA_041622815.1 Spongiibacteraceae bacterium
CGGGGTAGGCGTCGAGCCTGGCGGTCCACGCCAGTTCGCCGCGGTCGCCGTGATCGATCAGTTTGAAGACATCGCTTTTGGTGACGACATAGCGCTCGCCGTTGTCACTGGACACGGCGATAGATGCTGCGATTTGATCGCCGACGTTATAGCGCCAGTCTTCCTGCATGGTGTGGGCGTTGATGGCGATCACATTGCCGAGTTCATCACTCACCATCAGCCGTTTACCGTCCTGAGTCAGCGCAGGTGTCGAGCCGGAGCCGCCGACAAAGTCGTAGCGGGCACTGGTCGAGAATAAATAGCTGTCGCCGTCCCGATGTAATTCCACCGCATAGATAGCGCCGTTGTCCGATATGCCGTCTGCTTTGCCATCGGCGGCATCGGGCGCAGTGGCCGCGATATAAATACGACCGGTATGGGGGTCGACCGCGTAGGCGTTGGAGACCTGTGCACGACCGCCGTAAATAATATGGAGCACACCTTCAAAGTGACTGATACCGTCGATGCGCTCGCCAAAGGCCTTATTGCTCTGTTCGATGCCCCATTGAGTGGCAATCTCCGGCAGTCCGGTATCGGCGGGGTTGGTGGGTTTGCCCGGCAGTTGGTAGGGCGCCGACAGCGGTGTCCCGGTTTTTCGATCGTGGGCGAAAACCTTCGCATCCATGGTCAGGCCGATCACCGCGTCGGTTTGAGGAACGTAAACAACGCCCCACTGGTGCGTCGCGTGAAACTCGCCCGGTTCGACTTCCGGCTCTTTCAAGCCGGTGTCCTGCTGCCAGATAATCGTACCGTCGCCGCGCACCGCCCAGAATTGCTCGTAGGTGGCGTGATAGACGATCTGCTCGCCGGGGTTATCGGGGTCATTGAGAATCAGCGGCGCGCCGCCACCCGAACCGCCGCCGGGCAAAGTCCACAGCCGTTTGCCGTCTTTGCTGTCGAGTACCACAAGTGAGACGTCTTCACGCGGGCTCAGCGGCGAAAAGTAGACCCGACCCTGATTGTCAAAGGTCGGGCCTTCGGGAATAAACATTGATTCTTCCGCCACCCAGTCCAGCACAAAGGTCGGCGCCGCGGCGATCCAGACTTCGTCGGACTCCTGAATATCAGCGTGCATCGTGTGCCACGCATCGGGTCGGGGAATCACCGAATAGTCGTTGTAACCCGGCACCCGCGGGCCTACCGGCCGCCAAGAGGTGGGTACCGGCTTACTGAAAGCTCGCGCTTCAGGAGGTGTCAGCCAGGCGTTAAAGCCGAGCCAGCCCAATACAGCAAAGAAGACCACGCCCAGCATCAATTTTTTCATTTTGCTTACCAGCGATACATAAATTCAGCGTAGTAGCGCGGCTTGGCCTCCATGGTTGCGAAATGGCTGCCCGCCTGCAAAGGAACGTCCTGACCATGGGCCTGTATTTTTTTGTTAGTCGCGTTGCGCGCCGACAGCATCAATGACCAGTCTTCGGCGGGGCCGGAAATTTTCAGATTCGCGCCGACTTCAGTCGTGCCGCCCTGATCATCTAGCGGGTCAAGATCGGTACTGAAAAATTGATGGGCGCGGTAGCTCAGGTCGACGCCAAAGCCGATCTCCGCCGGTATATTGTCGCCGAGCCACGCCACCAGTTTGGTCAGGCTGATACGCGGCGCGAAGGTGGCTTCCCACTCCGGTGCGCGGGTGAGTTCTCTGCCGGACAGATCACAGGCTTCTTCGCCGGAGGTGGCGATGCACTGGCCGTTGGTGAATTCATCGTAGCGGGCGTCAAGATAGGCGATAGAGCCCATCAGAAACATCCATTGAGCCGGGATCAACTGACCTTCGATCTCGACACCGCGCGAGGTGGCGGAAGCCGCGTTACCGACCACAAAGTTAGTGCCGTTAAACAGGCTGACCTGTAGGTTGTCGAACTCGGTGCTGAACAGGCCGACGTTCAAAGTGGCAATACCGTCCAAAAACCGCATTTTCGCGCCGGCTTCCAACGTCGTGGCTTCTTCGGGCTCAAACTCGAGATTGGTGTTGTCCACGGCCTGCTCATTGAAGCCACCGGCCTTAAACGCGGTTGCATAGGTCGCGTACAGGGTGATCTCGTCATTGAGCTCGTAACGCACACTCAGCTTTGGTGAGAAGTCATATTCTTTGCGCTTGAGCTGTTCGTCGTAGGGCTCTTCGTTGAGGAAGGTGTTGAAAAAATCCCGCGAAAAATCGCTGTTATAGCTGAGCTTGGCATCAGCGGTTTTTTCCTCTTCGGAATAACGCATACCCAAAATCAATGCGAGGGCGTCTGACACGTTCCACGTTGCCTGACCGAATACGGCAGTCGATTCGGTTTGCTGGTCAAAGTAACGGTTATTGTTAATACGCTGATTAGCGCTCAGACCATTAAGAAGGTTGAATGCGGATAGCGGGAAACGGCCGCCGTTACGATCGGCTTCAACAATTTCCAGTACCCGCTCAGTCTGCAGGACGACCTGGCCGATACCGAGGAAATCAGACTCGTAGTAGTACAGTCCGGCGACATATTCAAAGGTTCCCGGCGGCGAGGCGATACGCAGTTCCAGACTGGTCTGCTTGTACTCGTCGTCACCGGTCAGCAGGATGGCTTCGATGGGGCCGAAATCCGCATCCAGCAGATGATCTTTCTCAAACTCCGAAGTACCCCAGATGCCGGTCAACAGGTATTCACCGAGTTCGTAGTCGATTTGAAACGAGTAGGAGTCGCCCTTGCGGGTCGTATCCTGATTCGCATTTTGTGAGGTGGTGCGGTTGCCGGCGTCGGCTTCGGTCGCCGGATCATAGCGCCGGTAAACATCGAGGGTGCCGGAGGTCGCAGTACTGAGCTCGGTCGCGGACCCGTTGCTATAAATTTCCGCGGTCGTCGCGGAGATATTGATATCCATGCCGTCGATCAGCGATGGGAAGTGCAGCCGCAGACGGCCGAGTTCGTAGTCGCGGTTGCGCAGCGCATCGTCGGTGTCGACCGGATCGAGACCGGTATTAGAATCCGGCGTCGTATTTTTAATCAAACCGTCCTGTTGATCGCGATCGTATGCGACCCGGACATTCAGAAAGTCTTCGATCAGCGGGCCGCCGGCGGCCAGACGGACGCGTTCGCGGTTAAAGGTGCCGC
>JBFJYC010000318.1:0-3118 GCA_041622815.1 Spongiibacteraceae bacterium
CTGATCGCGATCAAAACCAATCCCCTCTGAAGCACGGCCAGCCCGCGCGATACGGGCACTTTAGCAACCTTACGGGAAATGGGATACCGGCCGGAAAGCGTCCCGAACGCAAATGCAAAAGAGAATCAATCTTATTTACATTTGGGACTGATTTTCCTATCATGGGCCACTTTATCAGCCCGCAGCAGGAATTCATCGCGTGGAACAGGCAGCCTCAGAAAGCACCATCACCGCCCCGCCACTGTCCCTTTGGGATATGGCCGAAGGCCAGATTGGTGAAATTTCGAGCTACTCCAGCGAACTGGCGGACGCCTTTTGTAGCCGCTTACAAGAAATCGGGTTTTTACCGGGCGGCGAAGTATCCTGCCTGCTCGCCACCGATCTCGGCGCACCGCGCCTTTACAGCGTCCACAACGCAGTATTTTCCCTCGATAATTCAATCGCACAGCACGTTCAGATCACGCTTCGCAGCGAATGAGCAAGGTCGCGATTATCGGCTCGCCCAATTCGGGCAAGAGTCTGCTATTCAATAAACTTACCGGCCTCAATCACAAAGTCGCAAATTTTCCGGGTATCACCGTGGCGGTGGGCTCCGGCATCAGCCTGTATGACAATTCAGTCGAGTTGGTCGATTTCCCCGGCGTCTATTCGCTGAATGCCCTGACCGGTGAAGAACGTCTGGCAGTCGAAACATTTCAAAAAGCACTCAGCGACGATGCCTACGCCGCAGTGATTTGCGTACTCGATGCCACGCGGCTTGAGAAAGGCCTGTTCTTCGCCTTGCAGGTGCTGGAAAACTGCACCCAGCACGGCAAGCCGTTAATCATCGCTGCCAATATGCAGGATGTGCTGCACAGCCATAAAATGGATTTCGATGCGCAGGGATTGTCGGAAGCGATCCAAACACCGGTCATCGGTATTTCTGCCCGCACCGGCGCCGGTCTTGACGAATTAATGGCCTGCGCTACCGGCTCAGCATCTGTCCCTAAGACCGATCTGATCGCGGCTGACGATGCCGCGCACCACAACCACGCCCGTGAGCTGGCGCGCCGCTACGGCCCCAAAGGCGACCTGCTGATTCAAACCCAGACCAGACTCGATCGTATCTTTTTGCATTCCTGGGTCGGCGGCCTGAGCTTCTTTCTGATTATGCTGACGCTGTTCCAGTCGATCTTTACCTGGGCGGCGCCGGTGATGGACGGTGTCGAATCGCTACTCGCCTGGGTTGAAGGCATGGTGGTGCCGCTGCTCGGCGATGGCTGGTTTGCGGACTTTGTCAGCAACGCGCTGTTCGGCGGCATCGGCGCCTTTATCGTATTTGTGCCGCAGATTTTTGTACTGACTCTGGTGGTGGGCTTTCTTGAAGACTCCGGTTATCTCGCCCGCGCCGCGGTGATATGTCACCGACCGCTGCGCTTCTTTGGTCTGACCGGCAAAAGTTTTGTGCCGATGCTGTCGGGCGTCGCCTGCGCCATACCCGGTATCTACGCCGCGCGCACCGTTGAGTCGCCGCGCAAGCGCTGGCTCACCTATATGGCGGTGCCGCTGATGCCCTGCTCGGCGCGTCTGCCGGTATACGGCCTCATTATCGCGGCGTTTATCCCGGCCGGCGGCGGCCTGATCGGCGCCCAGGGCATGGCGATGTTCGGCATCTATCTGTTCGGCATTGTGATGGGGCTGCTGGTGACGGCGCTGGTATCGCGGGTCGATAAGAGCCAGAAGGATGACCTGCCCTTCGTGCTGGAAATGCCACCCTACCGGTTGCCGGGCGTATTGCCGCTGCTACGCAGTGCCTGGGACCGCAGCAAACACTTTGTGACCAAGGCCGGACCGGTGATTTTTATGGTCACGCTGGTGGTGTGGGTGCTGGGTTATATGCCCAACCACGGTACCGATCTGGCAACGTCCTGGCTCGGCACCATCGGCCACTGGATTGAGCCGGTATTCGAGCCCCTCGGCCTCGACTGGAAATACGGGGTCGCGATTCTGACCGCCTTCCTCGCGCGTGAGGTCTTTGTCGGCACCCTCGGCACCCTGTTCGGTCTGGAAAACGCCGAGGAAAATATTATTTCACTGGCTGAAAATGTGCAGAACAGTGGTCTGCCACTGGCCTCCGGTGTTGCCCTGCTGGTATTTTTCGCGATCGCACTGCAGTGCGTTTCGACTATGGCAATTCTGAGCAAAGAATCCGGCTCCTGGCGGCTGCCCTTACAAATGTTCGTCGGCTATATGCTGCTTGCCTATGGCTTGGCGTGGTTCACCTTTCAGGTAATTCAACTCAGCATCGGTTAATCTGCGCCTGTTTTGGCGCGCGGTTTCCGCCGCCTTTATCAAACAACAAATCGAATAAGCCGGAGTCCCGAGTATGCAACTGACGCGACTGCCAATCATCGTAGCAATTTCCGTTTTTCTTTGCGCCTGTGGCGGCGAACAAAAAGCCGGTACCAATCCACTGCCGGCGGGTTCGCACACCGAGCCGAGCAGCGCGGCGCCGGCAACCATCGCGGCGAATAATGCGCTGAGAAAATCGCTGCGCCTGAATGACCCGCAGGATTTTGAAGACGCCCGTCGCGGCTTTATCGCGACATTGGATCCGCTCGAAATCCGTTCTGCCACCGGCGCGATGGTCTGGTCCGGCGAAAGTTATAAGTGGCAGAACAGCGGCGATGCACCGGACACGGTAAACCCCTCACTGTGGCGGCAGGCAAAACTGAACAATATCCACGGTCTGTTCAAGGTTAAAGCCGGCATCTATCAAGTGCGCGGCTTTGACCTCGCCAATATGACCCTGATCGAGGGCGAGACCGGCTGGATAATTATCGATCCGCTCACCGCGATCGAAACCGCCGCCGCCGCATTAGCACTTGCCAATAAGGAACTCGGCGCCCGCCCGGTGTCCGCGGTGCTGTACACCCATTCGCATATCGACCATTTCGCCGGCGCCGCGGCAGTCGTCAGCGAAGCCGATGCCGCAAGCGGCAAAGTCAGTGTAATTGCACCAAAACATTTTGTGGAAGAGTCGGTCAGCGAAAACGTAGTCGCCGGCCGGGTCATGGGACGGCGCGCATTTTATATGTACGGCATGGCGTTACCGCGCGATGCGACCGGTCATGTCGGC
>JBFJYC010000319.1:0-3115 GCA_041622815.1 Spongiibacteraceae bacterium
GGAAGTCTAAAGCAGCCGGGAGCGCGCTGTCACTATATGTCCCCTCTCTGTCGTTCTCTGCCCTGTTGAGTGAAGCCGGCTCATAGAACAATGACCGCAGTCAAAAACTAAGGCACAAATTACGCAGGCCCGAAAATGAGAGAACAAATGCCAGTTTCAGATCAATCCGATGATCCGGCGCTTTTTAAAGCACTTACTCAACGCCCCCGGGTTGCCTGGCCAACAATCATGCTTCTGATTGCAGCCTTTGCCCTCTTTAGCGTGTCGACACTTGCCTACATCGAAGGTTATTTGTCGTTGTTTTGGAGCGTTGTGTTTAACACGATGGCGGCCTACATCTCCTTCACGCCCGCCCACGACGCAACGCACAATGCGGTGAGCAGTAACCGTCAACTGAATGACTGGGTCGGCCGGATTGCCACGACGCTGCAGTCACCCGTGCCGTTTTTCCGCACATTCCGTTACATCCATATGCAGCATCACCGGTTCACCAACGACGAAACCAAAGACCCGGACGCCTATGTCGGCAGCGGACCACATTGGCTGCTGCCTCTTAAATGGGCGACATTGGACCTAAGTTATTTTTTCTACTATTTCAAATCGTCGGTATTTACGACAAGGCCCGAAAGCGAACGCAGAGAACTCTACTGGGCGCTTCTCGTCGGAGTGATTGTCATTGTTACAGTGACGTTTATGGGATGGCTGGATAACTACTTGTTACTATTCCTGATTCCGACAAGAATTAACGCGATATTTCTGGCGCTCACCTTTGATTATTTACCTCATTACCCTCATCAGGCAACGGCGAAGGATGAACCATACAGGTGCACATCTAATCGGGCCGGTATGGAATGGTTGCTGACACCGTTGCTGCTCTTTCAGAACTATCATCTTGTCCATCACCTGTACCCGACCATCCCTTTTTATCGCTACCTTAAAGTGTGGAATGCCAAAAGGAATTATCACGAGTCGCAAAACCCCGCCATTGTCGAAACCTTTGCACTGAGTCCCGGAAAAGGCGGCCACTAATACACAGTGGTTCTGCCAAACTGCTCGCGGGTGGGTTCTAGCTGGTGGCGTTCTGCGCTCGGTACTCCACCGGCGTACTATCGTTCCAGCGCCTGAAGGCACGCCGGAAATTCACGGTTTCGTTGTAACCCAAAAGATGGGCGATATCCGCAACCGGCAGGTAGGTATCAGTCAGATACTCACAGGCGAGCAGGTTTCGTATATCGTCCAGAATCGCTCTGAAACTGGTTCCTTCAGTGTCCAGATGCCGCCGCAAGGTGCGTTCACTCATATGTAGATTCTCAGCCACTTCGGCAACATCCGGGAATGCGCCTACCGATTGAATCAGCAATCGTCGCACCACCGCAGTGGTTTTCCCGCCATGCGCCAGACCGCGCAGCATCTCTTCGCACTGCTGATGAAATACAACATGTTCGGCGGGGTTTGCCGCATTGACCGGCTCGTCGAGTAGCCGTGCCGGTATCAATAGTTGCGTGTATTCGCAATCAAAGGTCGTGGGCACCGGCAGAACGGTGCGATAGCAGTTCCGGTGAGCCGGTGCGGGGTAATCCAACTGCAATTCGACGCCTCCCAGCGAGCCGCGATGCAGCAAGCGGGATACGCGATACAACGCCCCCAGAAACAACTCCTTGATGAGTTGCTGCTGGTAAGGCGTGCCAATGGCGAAATCGATCCGCAGCAACAGATCATCGCCCTGCTCGTGTGCTTGCCATTGCTGGGGAAACAGCAGCTTGCCGTAGCGAAAGAGCAGGTTTGTGGAGGTACGCAGATTACTGCAACTCATCAACGCAAAGCCCAGACTGCCGTAACTGTCGATTTGAATATTGTCGTTGAGGCGCAAAGCCAGACAGGGATCGCCGGTGAGCTTCACCGCAGTCTCCAGCACGACCAATGCCTCCGGACCTGTGAACACCTCCGCTGCCCGTGCCGCTGTAATGGCGCCCGAAATACCGGTGTTACGGAACAATTTTTCAGGTGTCACGCGGGCCTGCTCCAGCCGATTGAACAGCTGTTGCAGCAGGTCGTGCTGTAATCGATTGGCTTTCATCTACGCCTCAATTGCCTCTCATCCGCCTTTTGGCCGAATATGACTCCGTGCAATATCCGGCAGCCACTATAATCCAATACTAGAAATTTAGAAGCATCTGCGATGGCTATTAACCATGCAGGTCTCAACTGAATCAGGTCCTCGTATGAGTCCGACGCCTCAACCAGATAACAGCTATCATCTATACGGCTCCCCTGTCTCTTATTACACGGTTAAGGTCCGCGCGTATTTGCGTTTCAAAGGCCTGCCCTTTTCTGAAATCCGGGCCTCTGACAAAGTCGCTAGCGAAATTATCAAACCCGCTACCGGCGGTTGGCGGGTCGTGCCGGTACTGAAAACCCCGCTGGGCGATTTTATTCAGGACAGCAGCCTTATTCTCGATGAAGTGGAATCTGCTCATAAAGATCGCTCGATCACGCCCCCCGGCATCAAGCAGCAAACAGTGTCCGCCCTGTTTGAGCTACTGGGTGACGAGTGGTTTGTTTTTCCGGCGATGCATTACCGCTGGAATTTCAAGCGCTATAACCTGCGCTACATCCTCAACGCCTTTGGCCAAACCCGGAAGGCGCATTGGCCCGAAGCGATCCGCTGGTTGGGCGGTATTAAGCCTGCTTTGATGTTCGGCAATGTAGCGCGGTTTATGCTGGGTATTAACAAATCGAATAGCGCCGCAGTAGAAGCGTGGACACTGCAGATTCTGGACCAGTTGGATTTGCACTTTTCCGGGCACGACTATTTATTGGGCGGGCGGCCTTGTTACGGCGATTTCGCCTTGTACGGCCCTTTGCATGCCCATTTGGCGTTGGACCCCTACCCCGGCTCCCGTTTGATTGAGCCCAGGAAATATATAGTCGCCTGGCTGGAACGCATGAACCGGACGCCTGAGCAGGTCGGCGAATGGCTTCCGGACGATAGCATTCCGGAAACATTGATTCCTATTCTGCAATGGCAGTGTCGGGATCAACTTCCGCATATCAATCAGGTCATGGAAAAAACGGCGGACTGGATCGATAAAAACCCGGAGGCGGACACCCTGCC
>JBFJYC010000320.1:0-3089 GCA_041622815.1 Spongiibacteraceae bacterium
AAGCGCAGCCAGTCCGGGTCTTCCGGACGGTAGCCTTTGGCAGGCGCCAGAAAGCCTTTCGGTGTGGTATCGGCACCGACCACTAGCGCGACTTCGCATTCACCGGAGCTGATTTTTGCGCGCGCCGCGGCCAGTGCCTGCGAACCGCTGGCGCAGGCGGCGTAGGAGGTGTTGACCTCGGCGCCCTGCCAGCCCAGCGCCTGCGCAAAGGTAGCGCCGGCGACATAGCCCGGGTAGCCGTTACGCATGGTGGCGGCGCCGGAGATAAACTTGATATCGCGCCAGTCCACGCCGGCGTCCGCAATCGCCGCCCGCGCCGCAGCGACGCCATATTCCACAAAGTTGCGTCCCCATTTACCCCAGGGGTGCATGCCGATACCCAATACTGCAACTTCATTGCTCATGCGATTTCTCCCCGCAGCGGACGCCACTTCCAGGTCAGTGCATCGCCGTCGGCATCGCTGTACAGCGGTTCGAGAACCAGTTCCACCGGCATCCCGACTTTCAGATCTTCGACATCAATGCCCTTAACCACCTGGCCGAGCACGATCATCGCCTCGGCTTCCAACTCCACCGCGGCGATGGCGAAAGGCACAAACGGGTCGGGTGCAACAAAGGGCTCGGGAGGTTGGTAGCAGGCGTTGGTATAGGACCAGATTTTACCGGTGCGGCTGAGTGGTATCTGTTCGAAATCGCTGCTGTCGCAGGCCGGGTTGCGGCAATAGGTGCTCTGCGCCGGAAAGTAGCAGGTGCCGCAGGCGCTGCAGCGGCTGCCGAGAAGTTGCGGCGTGTTGCGGTCCATTGTGTGCCAGCCTTCGAGGGCAGCACGTTCATTTGTTGGCATGGGGCATTCCGGTAAGCGAGATTGGAAAGGGTGGCGAGCATACTATCCGCCGCGCTGCCGCGACAAGATAAAGCCGGGCCGCGGACTCTGGCAGCGCCGGCCAGCCGTGTAGAATACCGGTTTAAATCAACCGCGAGCCGATATTGTGAAATTCTGTCCCCAATGTGCAACCCCCTTACAAGAGATACTGATCGACGGTGAAATCCGCAATGGCTGCGCTGCCGGCGATTGCAATTTTGTGCACTGGAATAACCCGACGCCGGTGGTGGCGGGTATTGTCGAACGGGAGGAGGGCAAGCTGGTGCTGGCGCATAATGTGGCCTGGCCGGCCGGCTTTCATTCGGTGATTACCGGTTTTCTGGAAGCCGCCGAAGACCCGATGGAAGGTATCGCCCGGGAAACCAAGGAAGAGCTCAATCTGACCGCGCTTTCCAGCGAGCTGATCGGGCTGTATCCCTTCGCCCAGATGAATCAGTTGATTATTGCCTACCATATTAAAGCGGTCGGAGAGATTAAGCTGAACCACGAACTCGACGGCTTTATCGAGATTCCCTTTGCCGAGGTAAAAACCTGGCCCGGCGGCACCGGGGCTGCGCTCTATGATTTTCTCACCGCCCGCGGCATTCAGCCGGAGCGGGCGTTCTAGGATTGCGGCAACGGCTGCGGCTTATTCCGCTTGCTGGCCGTAGCCCTGAAACTTGTCCAGCACCGCCTTCATTTCGGCGGCATCGAGTATGCTGACTGAGCCGATGTTGAGGCAGCGACTGTAACCGGAGGCGAGCTGCTCCACTTCCGCCGCCAGCGCCAGCGCGGCATCAAGATTTTTGCCGATCGTGATCTGGCCGTGATTGGCCAGCAGACAGGCGTTGCGGCCGCTCATGGCGGTGACCGCATTGGCCGACAGCTCATCGCTGCCGAAGATGGCATATTCGGCGCAGCGGATGGAATCGCCTCCCGCCACCGCCACCATGTAGTGCCAGGCCGGAATATCACGGCGGGTTGCCGACAGCGCGGTCGCGAAGGCGGAGTGACAGTGAACAACGGCGTTGGCATCGCTGCGGTCCCGGTACAGCGCCAGGTGCATCGGCGCTTCGCTAGACGGCCGCAGCTGACCGGCCGGCACATCGCCGGCCAGCGTCATAAATACGAGTTGATCGGGGCGGGTGTCGGCGCCGGCGATGCCGGTGGGTGAAATGAGTATGCCGCCGTCGACCCGCACTGAAATATTGCCCGAATCGCCGGGGCTCAGTCCGAGCTGGCTGAGGCGCTGCAGGGCGCTGACCAGCGAGCGGCGGTCAGCGCTGAGGCGGCGTTTCACGCGGCGCCGTACCGCAGCGCGGCGATGCGTTTTTCAAGCGGCGGGTGCGACATAAACAAGCCGCCGAATTTTTGTTTGAAGGAGCCGCTGATACCGAAGGCCACCATTTCATCGGGCATCGCATTGGGTGCGCCGAACTCCTGCTGCAGGCACTGCAGTGCCGCGATCATCGACTGGCGGTCAGCGAGGTGGGCACCGGCGGCATCGGCGCGGAATTCACGCCAGCGTGAAAACCACATGACGATGATTGAGGCGAGTACGGCCAGCACCATTTCGGCGACAAAGGTGACAATGTAGTAGCCGATACCATGGCCGCGTTCGGTCTTAAACACTACCCGGTCAACGGTGTGGCCGATAATGCGTGCGAAGAACATCACAAAGGTATTCACCACGCCCTGAATCAGGGTCATGGTGATCATATCGCCGTTGGCGACGTGGCCGATTTCATGGGCGAGCACGGCGCGCACTTCGTTGCGCCGCATATTGCGCATAAGGCCTGCGGACACCGCGACCAGTGCGCTGTTTCTGTTCCAGCCGGTAGCGAAAGCATTGGAGGACTGCGACGGAAATACACCGACGTCCGGCATGCCGATATCCGCCTTTTGTGCGAGTTCGCGCACGGTTTCCACCAGCCAGCGCTCTTCCTCAGAGGCCGGCGTCTCGATGATTTTGGTGCCGGTGGTCATCTTCGCCATGAACTTCGACAGCAGCAGCGACACAATCGAGCCGGCCATGCCGAAAACCGCGCAAAAGACTAACAGCGCTTTGAGGTTGAGATCGACGCCGTTGTTTTGCAGGTAGTGATCAACGCCGAGCAAATTCAGCGTAATGCTGGCGACGACAATAACCGCCAGGTTGGTGGCTAGAAACAGGGCAATTCGCATCATGAGCGCTTAGCTCTCCTCAAGTTCGGGTTCGGGTTCGGGT
>JBFJYC010000321.1:0-3083 GCA_041622815.1 Spongiibacteraceae bacterium
TGCGAATATCTGGAAGATGTTTATCCGCAATCGTCGGTATATCCGACAAACCCCGCAGACAAAGCCAAAGCGCGCTGGCTTGAGGAGATCGGCGGCACCCGCGCCACCGAACTCGCTTCAGGCATATTCTTTCAGCGCTTTATGCGGCCGATGGCGTTTAAGCAGGATCCCGATGAAGAGTTGGTGGCGAAGATCATCAACAAACAGCTACCGCCGGTGCTCGATTATTTTGAGAGCGTCGTCCCGGAAGACGGCTTTATATTCGGTGACTTCCTGCTCGCAGACCTGAGTCTGACCTCGGCCTTTGTTAACGCAGGTTATGCGGGTTACACCGTTGACGCCGAACGCTGGCCTAAGTTTTCATCATTTATTGCCCGCGTTAACGCCCATCCGGCGGTTGCCCCGCTACTCGCCGAAGAAGCCGCCATATTCGGCGTTAAATAAAACCCTTCAATGACTACCACAGTAGAAGTATTGATTATCGGCGCCGGCTTTTCCGGTATCGGTGCCGCAATCAAACTCAAACAGGCCGGCATCGATTGCCTGGTGCTGGAAAAGGCGGCGGAAATCGGCGGCGTTTGGCGGGCCAATACCTATCCCGGCTGCGCCTGTGATGTGCCCTCCTCGCTGTACAGCTACTCCTTTGCGCCAAAACCAAACTGGAGCCGGGTATTCGCCTCACAACCCGAGATCAAACAATACATCACCGACACCGCCACCCACTTCGGCGTACTGGAGGCGGTGCTCCTGAACCATGAAATGCTGGAATCGCGCTGGCTGGAAGATAGCCGCGAATGGCAGGTCACCACCAGTCAGGGCGAATTCCGCGCGCGGTTTGTAATTGTTGCCGGCGGACCGATGCACAAACCGGCAATCCCGGCGATTCCGGGATTAGACAACTTTGGCGGTAGCCGTTTTCACTCATCGCAGTGGAATCACGAAGTCGACTTAGCGGGACAACGCGTCGCTGTGATTGGTACCGGCGCCTCCGCAATTCAGTTTGTGCCGGCCATTCAGCCGAAAGTCGCGCAGATGACGGTATTTCAGCGCACACCGCACTGGGTACTACCCAAATTCGATAAGCCGGTATCGAAAAAAATGCAGCGCTGGCTCGCTCGTGTGCCATTGTTTCAAAAGCTGGTACGCGGTCTTTTCTACGGGGTCTTTGAGTTTCTTAACACCGGCTTCCGGCACCCGGCGCTGCTGAAAAAACTACAGCACCGGGCGGTCGGCAATATCTATCGCACCGTGAAAGACCCGGCATTGCGCCAGCGGCTGACTCCGGACTATACGCTGGGCTGTAAACGCATCCTGCAATCAAATGACTGGTACCGCGCACTGGTCAAAGACAACGTCACCGTTACCGGCGGTGTCAGCCGCATTGAAGGCAGCTCGATTATCGATGTCGACGGCAACGCGCATGAGGCTGATGTTCTGGTCTTCGCGACCGGCTTCGAGATCGCCAGCGTACCCATCAGCGACAATATCATCGGTGAGAGCGGCAAAACCCTGGCTGAGGTTTGGGCCGGCAGCCCGCAGGGATATCATGGCACGGTGATACCGGACTGCCCCAACCTGTTTCTGATGTTCGGTCCCAATCTGGCGATCTCGAGCTCGGCCTTTATTATTATCGAAGCGCAGCTCGGCTATATCACCGACGCACTGAAAAAAGCGCGGCAGCAAAACATCCGCCGCATCGCCGCCCGCGACGACAGAACCGCCGATTACAACCGTAAAATTCAGACCGCTCTGCAGCGCACGGTTTACAACAACGGTGGCTGCGCCAGCTATTTTATCGACAGCAACGGCCGCAACAGCACCGCTTGGCCCTGGTCGACTTACAAAATGCGGCGGACACTGTCGCGCTTCCGGCCCGCCGACTACGAAATCAGCCACTAGGTGGTGCCAGGAGCAACATCCTGCGAGCCGGGGTGTCCGGCGACAATTACAGATATATCTACACACTCTATTCCGTAGTACTATCCGGCGCGCGAACAGCCGGCTGGCTGTAAAAAAATTTACAACGCAGTGGAGAATACGAATGATGTACAGACTAATCGGCGCCGGAATCGCGGCACTGTCTATTGCCGGCACCGGCTTCGCCGGCGAATACCGTGGCGAATTTTTAGCCAATTACAGCTATAGCGAGCCCTATCAGGACTTAGACACCAGCGATCCGGAAGTTGAAGCTGCCAGTGTCGGTATCAACTGGTATTTCAACCCCGTGGACACCTCTAAAGGCCCGCTGGGTGAAGCTGCCTTCCTCGATCACGCATCCGGCATCAAGCTCGGCTACGGTGAAACGCAAGCGGAAAGCAACAGTGACAACCCTGCTAATGAAACCGAACAGGATCGGGACTCTTACTCGGTCAATGTGCGTAAGGTATTCGATAATGCCGGTGATTGGGTGCTGGCGCTGAGCTATACCGAAGCCGAGCAGGACAATGAATTTAATGCCGGCAGCAGCAAAACCACGACTGAGCTGGAAGGCTACTCCGTCTCGGTGAGCAAGTATGTGCAGGCACATACCGAAGTCGGCGTAACCCGCTCGCGCTATGACCTCGAGTATTCATCTGGCAACCAGTCCTACGAGATCAATCAGATGGGACTATTCGCCAAGACCGTACGTGAGTGCGGATGTGGCGGCTTCTTCTCACTGTGGGGCTCAGCCGCACGTCAGTATTCCGATACTGCTTCGGAAGTGCTTGATGGCAGCATTATCCAGGTCGGCGGATCTTACTTCCCGACTACCGGACTGGAAATCGGCGCCGAGCTGTTCAGAAACAGCTCGCGTATCTTTGAAAATGGCGACCTAGACCTGGTTGAGTTAGGGCCGGTAGGTCACGGTTACGCGCTCAAGGCTGAGTACTTCATTATTCCTCAGGCCTCGGTGGCGCTGCGCCTGTCGCAGAGCGAAGCTGACGTTTACGGCAACCCTAACAGCGATTTCGATGCAGAGTCTGCTGCGATTCGCGGTACCTTCCGCTTCTAAGCCAAGCAGTGCCAAAAAGCCGCCGGCGCGAAAGCCCCGGCGGCTTTTTTATGCGCGTAATGAAAATATCGCGGCTGTTTGCATTCTCACA
>JBFJYC010000322.1:0-3063 GCA_041622815.1 Spongiibacteraceae bacterium
CCAGCAACGGACACAAAGCTACTAGGTTTTTGATCAGATCAAGATTGCTTTTAATCTTGAGGCTGATTTCCGAAACCATCTTTTCGCGGATGCGGTGCGCATTCCAGGATTTTCTTTCCGAGCGGGCTTCCCAAGCATCGAGGATCATCTTCTGATCTTCAGGCAAACCCACTTTGATATAGATAAAGCGCTCAAACACCAAGGTCCACATAATGAAAGTCGTCAGGGCAATGAGCCATAGCACATTACCCCCGGACTCCATGAACTTGTTGATGATATCCAGGCCATTTTGGAGCCAAATCATCAGATAGTCTCCTTAAGCGCTCTTGTTGCCGGCTTCCGTATGCTCGGCGATCAGACCCAGGGTCTGCTCTTCGAGGATATGGACGACTTTCTGGGCGCGGCCGTTAACAACGGTGTGCAATAGCACCGTCGGAATTGCTACACACAGACCCAGTACCGTGGTCACCAACGCGCCGGAGATACCGCCGGCCATCGCTTTCGGATCACCTGCACCGAAGATGGTAATTGCCTGGAAGGTAATGATCATACCGGTAACCGTACCCAGCAGACCCAGCAGCGGTGCAACCGATGCAATAACCTTCAGCAGGTTGAGTGAATTATTGATACCGGGCAATTCATTCAGTACCGCCTCCGACAACTTCAGCTCCATAGTTTCTGCATCCATGGTCGGGTTGTCTTCGTGTACTTTCAACACGCGACCCAGCGGGTTGTTGGTATCAGCTTTGCTTTTCTTCATCTGTGCACTGACTTTGCCGGACATCAGTGTCAGCACAACCAGACGCCACAAGGCGATGAGCACCGCAACCACACCAACAGCGGTGATGATGTATCCGACAACACCACCCTGGTGCCAGCGCTCAGCAATGGTCGGGCTGTCGATCAATGCCGCGAGATAAGAACCGCCGCTAGGACCGGTGGGGTCTACGCCGAAAGGTTGTGTACCGCCCGAAGCGCTTGCCAGGTCCTCACCCCAACCGGTGTACTTGCCACTCGGCTGACGGGCCAGAACCGCGACGCTGCCATTCTCAGGAATGTACTGCAGATAGTTACCGTTGCTGTCGACGATGTTATAGGTACCGATACGGACAACCGTACCATTGCTCTTTTCGCCGGCGGGTGAAGTGATTTCTGTATCGAACTTCACAACTTTGCCGCTCTCGGTCATTTCACGCTGCAGTTCGTACCAGATACGCTCGATCTCTTCGATGCTGGGCAGATCTTCCGCCGCACTCATCTTGGCAATCAGCTCGTCGAGAAACTTTTCACGACCCGGATACTGCACACTGATCAGCGAGTTCTGGAAATTAGAACGCATATCACCGGCAGTTGACGTCAGGTGACCAAACAGTTCAGTCAACGTACCTAAACGGTCTTTGAGCTGCTTCTGCTTCTCAGTCAGCAGCAGCTCCTGCTCTTCAAATTTCTTCTCCAGCGCCGCGGAACGATCTTCTTCGCGCTTGAGTGCTTTACGCGCTCCGGCGAGACGACCGCGTTGCTTCGACTGCTCCGACAGGAATCGCTCTTCGCGCTCCTTGTTTTCCCGCGCCTCACTGGTCTGCCCTTTCTTAACGAAAGACAGCAGCTCATCGAGAGACTTGGCTTCCTGCGCCATTGCAGGGGTAGTCGCCAGCACAAGTGCTGTAGCGACACCGGCGACCGTAGTCTTAAATGCTTGCTTAATCATTATTGCGCTGCCTCCGGAGCCGGAACGGGGATTTTCATAATATCGATAGATGCCTGCTTACGTGCGATACGCAATCCTTTTTGAATCGCGCTCTGATAATCACCGGCGTCCAGCTGCACAAACTGACGCGCTTGCTGATCCCAGGCACCGGACACCTTGGCATCAGTTGTCTGATACATCAGCGCGATGCGACCAACGCGCAGGAAGTTAACATCGCGCTCAACGCCGTCAATCTTCGCGGTTCCTTTGTAAGAGTCCACCTTACGGCCGTATTCGTTCTCGATTTTGTAGGCTTCGAGCACCTGACGGAACTTCTCCGACACCGATACATCCGAGCGATCGACGTTACGGCGCAGAAATTCCACACGCTCCAGACGCTCATCGATATGGAAAGGCACATCGAGATTCACAAACTTTTCGAGGCCGTCAAGCATGCGCAATACCAGCGGCGTGATCTGCCGCTGGATAACTGTCGCTTCGCCGATGCCTTTCTCAAGGCTGGCGATACGGCGCAGCTGCCCGGCGATCTGACGCTCCAGACGGCCGTTATATACCTGCAAACCCTCGATCTGCTTGACGACGGTTTTATAGTCCGCCAGCAGCTCTGAAGTTTGGCTCGCGATCTTATCGATCCGCTCCTGCGACTTTTTCGCCGCGGCGTTTTTCGCCAAGCCAACCGATACGATCGCCTTAACATTGGTTCGGGGCTCAGGGATGCGGGGTTTAGCAGACTCCGCCTCCTCCGGCGCTGCTTCTTCCTTTTTCGCCGCGAATGCTACTGAGCTTGTTACAGCGGTAAACGCCATAGCAAGCATCAGCGCGATTGTATTCAACCGATGCTTTTTCATTGGAATACGATTCCTTGAGGACTGTGTTTGAAACTGCTTATTGTGAAACGTGTGAACATCAATAATTTATAAATACTTATGTAAGTTGTTGTTCAATTTATGTATGGCTCAGCGCGCATTACAATTCTGTAAGCATTCGCGAGCGGCCGCCATTGTAATCACGCAAAAATCAAAGAATCAATGGGGTTAGCCAAACAAATTACTATTAGTTAGCCCGACTGAGTAAATAAACCCTTTATCCGCGCCGGTGATACTCGGCAAATGTCGCAGGCGGCTGCCCCGAACCCTGCGGCACTTCAACTTGCTCTTCGCTGACCAGCGACCACTCTGCCAAATCAAATTCCGGAAACCAGACATCCGCGGTTTTATTTGCATCGATACGTGTCAGGTACAAGCGGCTCACCAGCGGGAAAAACAACTTATATATCTGCGCACCGCCGATCACCCAGGCGTCGATATCAGCGCCGGCCTGCGGCCTCGGGAGTGACCCCACCAGACTGAGCGCAG
>JBFJYC010000323.1:0-3056 GCA_041622815.1 Spongiibacteraceae bacterium
CTCTCGGGATTTGCGAAGCTACGACAGGCCGTAGGCGATTCGAAGCAGAGTCATCGGGTGTTCGGCGCTGCTGATGTTGTCGCTGAGGTCGGCGAGGTGCCGCCCCGCCATCGGGCAGTCACTGGAAAAATAGTCCGGTTGCTCTTTGTTCAGCTTGCGGACGACCGGGGTGGCTATCTTCACTGATTTGTCCCGGGTTTCTGCCCGCACCGCATAGGTGCCGTCATGGCCTGAGCAACGTTCGTGGGTGGTGATCTCGGTGCCGGGTATAAGTTTGAGCACATCACGGGTTTTGAGGCCGATATTTTGTACCCGCAGATGGCAGGCCACCTGATAGCTGATATCACCGAGTTCGGTTTTGAAGTCGGTATTGAGCTTGCCGGCTTTATGGCGCAGCTGCAGATACTCGAAAGGATCGTAGAACGCAGCCTGAACTTTTTGCACGTCGGCATCGTCAGGGAAGAGCAGCGGTAGTTCCTGTTTGAACATCAGAACGCAGGAGGGTACTGCACCCACCAGATCGTAGCCCTGCGCGACAAACTGCATCAGTTCGGGAATATTGTGCTCTTTCAGTGCTTTTACACTCTCAAGATCGCCGAGTTCCATTTTCGGCATGCCGCAACATTTGTCCTTGTTCACGACTTTGACTTCGATGCCGTTGTGCTGAAATACCTTGATCAGATCTTCACCGACATGGGGCAGGTTGTAGTTGCAGTAGCAGGTGGTGAACAGCGCCACTTTTCCGGTGGTTTTGTCGGTCGCGTCAGGCTGAATATCTTTTAGCAGGGCCGGCGCACGCTTTTTCAGCGTTTTGCTCTCGTAGCGGGGTACCGGCGCATCGCGGTGGATGCCGGCGACTTTTTCCAGTGCGACCCGCAGTGGTGCCGAACTGTTCGCAGCATTGACGGTGATGTCGATCAGCGGAATCGTTGCCATACTGCCGACGGCGTCGGTGCTGGTCATAAAACGGTCGCGCAACCGCGCGCCCTCGTCTTTAAAGTGTTTGGCCTTGGCCCGCAGCATCAAATGCGGAAAGTCGACATTCCATTCATGCGGCGGTACATAGGGGCATTTTGTCATGTAGCACATGTCGCAGAGGTAGCACTGGTCTACCACCTTCATGTAGTCGGATTTGTCGACACCATCGACTTCCATGGTGTCTGATTCGTCAACCAGATCAAACAGCGTCGGGAACGCATCACAGAGGCTGACGCAGCGGCGGCAACCGTGGCAGATATCAAATACCCGCTCCAGTTCCTGGTTTAAATCATCGGTGTCGTAAAACGCCTCCGACTGCCAGTCGATAGGGTGCCGGGTCGGGGCTTCAAGGCTACCTTCGCGCATCGCTGCTTCCTCTGTTTCACGCTAAGTGACAAAAAAAGGGCGGGCAATGCCCGCCCTCTGACTACGCCGGAGGACTTAGTCGTCCAGTGAGTCGAGCGCTTTCTGGAAGCGATTGGCGTGGCTGCGCTCAGCTTTTGCCAGTGTCTCGAACCAGTCCGCTATCTCATCGTGGCCTTCCTCGCGCGCGGCTTTTGCCATGCCCGGGTACATATCGGTGTACTCGTGCGTCTCACCTGCGACGGCGGCTTTCAGGTTGTCGGCGGTCGGGCCGATCGGCAGTCCGGTTGCCGGGTCACCGGTTTCTTCGAGGTACTCGAGGTGGCCGTGGGCGTGCCCGGTTTCACCTTCGGCAGTTGAACGGAATACCGCTGCGACATCGTTGTAACCTTCTACGTCAGCTTTTGCTGCGAAATACAGATAGCGGCGGTTTGCTTGAGATTCACCGGCGAACGCGTCTTTCAGGTTCGCTTCGGTTTTTGATCCTTTGAGTGACATGCATAGTCTCCTGACGTGTCGGCAAGTTTGGCTTGATCAAGTTAACGCTGACTTCAACCGAAGTCAGGCGCCGACATTACAGCGATTGGTCGATAGCTTCCAATCATTTAATTTTGGGAAATTAATAATCTTTGGCTATCGCGAGGGTGCTGATATAGAAAATCCGGGTTCGGATTGGTCAAAGCTAGCGCATAGTCTAAAATTGCATAAAATCCACTAATCATAGATTAAAGATTATGAATAGTTCTGCACGGCGCGCGGTCAGCCGCATGGGGACATTCCGGCAGCTCGAAATTTTGCTGGGCGTAGCGGAACACGGTGGCATTGCCGCCGCGGCGGAGCGATTGCACCTGACTCAGCCGAGTGCGTCGATGCAGCTGAAAAAGCTCACCGAATCCATCGGTGTACCGCTTTATGAGGTGGTGGGGCGGCGAGTGAAGTTTACCGATGCCGGTGAGGTAATGGTGGCGGCGGCCCGCGAAATTTTCGATACCCTTGAGCGCAGTGATATGCAGTTGAATCAGCTGCAGGGCATGCAGTCGGGCCGCATGAGTATTGCGGTGGTGAAGGCAGCAGAGTATTTCTTCCCCCATCTGCTCGGACCTTTTTGCCGGCAGTATCCGGATATTGAAGTGGAGCTGTGGGTGGGAAATCACGCCGAGGTGCACGAGCGGCTTATGACGAACCGCGATGATCTCTATTTGCTCGGTATGCCACCGGAGACGGCTGGTTTGCAAACACTGGAATTTCAATCCAATGCGCTGGTGGTCATCGCGCCGTCCTCGCACCCGTTGGCCGGGCGCAAGCATATTGATTGGCGAGACATCGAAGCTGAGGGGCTGATTCTGCGGGAAGAGGGCTCCGGTACACGACTCGCCACCGAGCGTTATCTGGCTGCGCAGGGTTACCAATACCAGCACCGGATGACCATTGCCAGTAACGAGGCGATCAAGCATGCGGTGCTGGCGCGGATGGGCTTGGCGGTGATCCCTGCCCACACACTGGCGGAGGGCGATATGCAAAATCTGGTGCAGCTGGACGTGAAGGGTTTTCCGATTGTGGCGCCCTGGTATCTGGTCGGACTAAAGGAAAAAACCTTCTCCGTGGCGGCCGCCACTTTCCGTGATTTTATGCAGGCCGAGGGCGGGCCGATGCTGGAGGGCGGGCTGCGTTACTGGGAACGTCATCACCAGCCCAAGCTGCCGACCAAGTAATAA
>JBFJYC010000324.1:0-3052 GCA_041622815.1 Spongiibacteraceae bacterium
GAGTACAAGCCTGTTTACGACGGCTATTCACTGCCAACCCATTAATACTTTAGGAAGCACAAGCTATGACGCCTGAAGAAACAAAGGCCTTTGAAGACGAGTTGTACACATTCGTCGGCAAGAGTATTCACCCCGCGCCCAAGCGCGGTTATGACGACATCAACGCGGCAATGATCCGCCACTGGTGCCAGGTCATGGGTGATGAAAACCCGGCTTACTCCGACCCTGAGTGGGCTAAAACCAGCAGCCGCGGTGAAGTGATTTCACCGCCGGCAATGATGTACGCCTGGACCCAGGAAGGATACAAGGTCGCCGCCGAAGGCCGGCCCCACGATATGCAGGTCGAAATGGTGCAGTTCTTCGACAAGCACGGTTTTTCCGGCTCTCTGGGCACCAACGTCGATCAGGAGTTTTTTGCCGAGGCCAAGCCCGGTGATGCGATCTTCGAAGATTCCATCATCGAAGAAATCTCTCCGCAGAAAAGTACCAGCCGTGGTGTCGGTTACTTTTTTACAACACTGGCGAAGTTCACCAATCAGGACGGCACGCTGATCGGTACCCAACGCTTCCGTGTCTTCAAGTTTATTCCGCCGAAAGTGCAGGCAGCCGCGCCGGCCTCTGACGGCGGCATTGAAATTCCGACCCGCATTCAGGCGCCGCGCGGCGAAGACAACGGCTGGTGGTGGGATGCCTGCGATGAAGGCAAGATTCTGATTCAGCGCTGCAAAGGCTGTCAGACCCTGCGCCACCCGCCCCGCCCGATGTGCGGCGAATGCCAGTCCACTGAGTGGGATCACATCGAATCGACACTCGATGGTGAAGTCTACAGCTTCGTAGAAATGCACCACCCGAAATTCCCGGGTTATGAGTACCCGTTGATTGTCGGCGTTATCAGCCTCGCCGAGGGCACACGCCTGATATCCAATATCTGTGGCATCGACGCAGCGGATATAAAAATCGGAATGAAGGTAAAGGGTAAGGTCGAGAAGATCGACGAGAAAACCACTTTGCCGCAGTTTTATCCGGCCTGAAACTGAACTTGGAACTTACCAGAATGAATCGGGTGATTATTGGCGGGACCGTCGACAGCATGGAAGCTGTCGTCGAGCCTACACGGACGTATTCACGGCGTGTCCCGACAGTAATTACGCGGTTCATCGGGATGCTGGCTACAGGAACACATTAAATGAATATGAACACACTGAATTATTCAGACGTAAAAGTCGGCGACAAACTGCCGCCGCTCGAAGTCCCTATTACCGCTTCGCTGATCTCCTGCGCCGCGATTGCGACACGGGATTACGAGCCCTGCCATCACAATAAAGATGTGGCGCAGGGTATGGGTCTGCCGGATGTTTTTATGAACATCCTCACCAGCCAGGCGTTTATGGCGCGGTTTGTTACCGACTGGTGCGGTCCGGAATCGGTGATGAAAGCATTGAACGTCAAACTCGGCGCACCGAATGTACCCGGCATGACCATGACGGTGAACGGTGAAGTTACCGAAACCAATGATGAAGACGGCACGGTTACTGTAACCGTGTCCGGCGAAAACAACGTATGGGGCGAGCACATGTCCGGCTCGGTCCGTGTCGCCCTTCCCAAAGCCTGATAACCGGAGAATTTAATCATGGATAGAAACGTATCCGGTGCCTCGGCGATTGTCGGCGTAGCGAACACCAAATTTTCAAAGAACTCCGGCGTCTCGGAACTGCAGCTCGCCTGTGAAGCGGTGCGCGACTGTATCGCCGACGCCGGGCTCAAGCCTTCTGATGTCGACGGCATGACCACCTTCACCCTCGACAACACCGACGAGATCGAAATCGCCCGTGCCGTCGGTATCGGCGACCTGACCTTTTACTCCCGCGTACCCCATGGCGGCGGTGCCGCGACCGGTTTGATTCATCAGGCAGCGATGGCGATTGCCTCGGGCATGGCGGAAACCGTGGTCTGCTACCGCGCGCTCAACGGCCGCTCCGGGCACCGCTATTCCAGCGGCGTGGCCGGACCGCTGTTAACCGCCGATGCGATTCACTGGGGTTGGTATACGCCCTATGGCCTCGCCACGCCGGCGAGCTGGGTGGCGATGTATACCCAGCGTTATATGCACTTAACCAAGGACTGCCGCGATGCGATGTTTGAAATCGCGCACCTGCAGCGGGAATTTGCGGTCAAGAACCCGGCGGCATTTTTCTACCAGCAGCCCTTCGACCGCGATGATTATGACAACGCGCGCAAGATCGTTGACCCGCTGCGGCTGCTCGATTGCTGCATGGAATCCGACGGTGGCAGCGCAGTCATTCTGACCACCGCGGAACGCGCCAAAGACCTCAAGCACCCGGCGGTCATCGTCAAAGGTGTTGGTCAGGCCGCAGCGGCGAACATGGAGTCCATGACCAGTTACTACCGCGAAGAAATCGCCGCGATCCCGTCAATGGATATCGCCGCGAAAGCCGCCTACGCGCAGTCGGGCCTGACCCCGGACGATATCGACGCCGCGGTCATTTACGATGCGTTTACACCGATCGTACTGTGGCAGCTGGAATCCTGGGGCTTCTGTGATCCGTACACAGCGCCGCAGTTTGTGCTTGATGGCAATTTGCGCGCCGATGGTCGCTTGCCGACCAATACCCACGGCGGCCAGCTGTCAGAAGCGTATATCCACGGTGTTAACGGCGTCGTTGAAGCCGCAAAGCTGGTGCGCGGCACCTCGGTCAACCAACCGAAGAAAGACGTCAAAAACGTGCTGGTAACCTCCGGTGTCGGTGTACCGACCGGCGGCGCACTGCTCGGGCTAGCAGACTAGCTATAACCAAGGATCGGTGTGAGATTTTACAGCCGGAACAATAAAGATCGCGCTAAGGATTTTGTATTGAGCTGCCGGGCTTCGCGAGGACTGTCTGAGGGCGAAGCGCGAGTTCCGCAGCGCCGGCAATTCAATACGAAATCCTGCGATCCGTTCCGGCTGTGAAATCTCATGCCGGGCCGGGCCGAAGGCACGTTTCCAGCTAATAATTCCAAAGCGGCTCCGGAATCTCAAATCCCAGATCCC
>JBFJYC010000325.1:0-3044 GCA_041622815.1 Spongiibacteraceae bacterium
TGGGGTCGGCGGTTCGAATCCGCCCCTTGCTACCATTTATACTCCTATCCCGCTGATTTATAAGTACTTATTATTTAGATCAGAGATTGTAAGAACCACTAAAAGAGCGCGTCTACCCTATTGACGGGGGTGGGTACTTATCGCGACACATTAATGCCCGAACATCCCGCTCCCGACCGATTGGACTGCAATACGGGCGCTTAACTCCCGCATTAGCGCTCCGCCAATTGCCGTTCGCGGCGCAGGAAATCTAGCCAGTTGGCGCTGTTCACCGACACCGCGTCAATTTTACGCGCCGCCTCAAAGGTGCCGATGGCATCGTCGAGATGCCCCTGATTGTACTGACTCATGCCCAGCAGCAGCAGCGCATTGCCACGATTACGCAAGCGATCCGCGGCCAGCGCCCGCTTCAGGGCCCGCTCAGCCGGCTGCCACTGGGCGAGATTAATATGCACCTGCGCCACGCGCACAAATAACTCACCGGAATCTGACTGCGCCGCGGCGCGGGTCAGGGGCTCGATGGCGCGGTGTGGTTCCCGCGCGAGCAACCAGGCCTGGCCAAGCTGGTCTAACCGCCGCACAGACTTCTCGATACTGCCATTCTTCATACCGCGCTCAAGCAGACGTGCGCCCTTCTCCGGCACGTCATGGGCCATAAACAGACTTGCCAGATGCGCGAGCTGATTTTCCTCGGTGATATAGCCGGACTCATAGAGCGGCTCGAGTAATAACAACTGCTCACGCGACCGGTCGAGCTGACCGTAGACAGTCGCCAGCGTATAGACGTAACGATCCTTCGGGTACTGCGCAATCAGCGTTCGCAGTACCCGCGGCATCTCGCGGTATTGCTCGCGGCCGTGATAAATCGCGTTTTCTAAAAGATACCAGGACTCGGCCGGCGTCCGGCCGGCGCCAAGTTCTAATTCAATCGCGCGCTGCACGGTGGTCAACGCGGCACCCAGTTCTTCAAGCTGATAATGGCACATCGCTTTCATGCCCAGCACCGCCGGGTCGGGCACTTTATCCAGCGCTAACAGCCGGTCGGTATAGCGCAGCGCCGCGGGGTATTCGCTCTCCGCCATATTGAGTTGCACCAGCATTCGCAGCGCATTCTTGACCAGACCATCCGGTAACCGCGCAATGCCAAGCAGTTGCTGGTAGCTCCCGATAGCGCCCCGGTAATTCTCTTGGCGGGTCTGGATGTAGGCGCGGACATTCAGTTTTTGTGCTCGCTCGTAGCCGGACAGGCGCGAATCTTTCATTGAATCGAGTGTTGCCAGAGCCTGTGAGTACTGCTCCTGGTCGGCCAGTTCCTGCGCCTGGCTGAGCACCCTGAATACGCGCTGATCAATACCGGTGACCGCCCAACCCGGATTGCCGCCCGCAAGCAGTATGACTGCCAGCAGCCAAAGACTGCCGCGCCTAATCAACGCCTTCCAAATCATAGGTGAACCGGTTACGAATACCTTTGACTTCGACTGCTTCGCCGTCAATCACCCGCGGTTTGTACTTGAATTTATAGGCCGCCTCGATCGACGGCCGCTCAAAGTGGGCGTGCGTACAACCGCCCGGTTCCAGCCTGACATCCTTCACGGAACCGCTTGTCGTCACGGTGTAGACCACGATGCAGGTCCCCTCGAGTCGCTTTCGTACCGCCGCCATCGGATAGATTGGTGCAACTTTTACAATCGGCAGGTACTCGCCGTCGTGCTGGCCGAGCCCGATCGCGGCGCTGTTGAACCCGCTGTCAATCACACCGTCAAGCAGCGACGATACCTGTAAGGCATCGCCACTTTGCGCCGCCGCCGGATCGCTGACCGCCGACGGCATCGGCGGTGGTGCCGCAGCATCGGGACGCTGTGGCCGGCGATCCTTGCGCTGCACGGTTTCGCTGCGTTTAACCCGCACAAAATCCAGCATCTGTACGCGCGTCGCTTCCGCGATCTTGTGTTCGCCGGACTGAATCAGCATGAACATAAACCAGGCCAGGCCCAATGCCACAATGACACCACCGCCGCCGCCAAGCAGCCATAACCAGTGCCGCTGTGCACCGGGAACCAGTGATGGCAGGTGGGGCGTAGTACTCATCTCATTGCGGTTCCGCCGCGAGCGCAATATCGTAAACACCGGCGCGGCGTGACGCATCCATGACCTGTACTAACATGTCGTTCTTTGACTCGCGATCCGCCTGAATCACCACAGTACCCTTCGGGTTCTCTGCGTGCAGCCGTTCGATATTGGGGCGCAGTGCGCGGATATCGACCAAGCGCCGGTTAATCCAGACCTGATTCTCGGCATCGATAGCAATCAGAATATTGGCTTTCTCCTTGACCACTGCGGTCGATGCCTGCGGCCGGTTCACGTCGATGCCCGACTCCTTGGTAAAGGTCGCGGTGACGATGAAAAAGATCAGCATGATGAACACCACATCGAGCATGGGTGTGATATCGACCGTCGCGCCCTCTTCGCGCTGAATATCCTGATCGAAGAATTGTCTCATCGCTGATCCGCCCCCTGCGCCAAGTTGGCCATCGTGCCGAGACGCTCGGCAAAGGCGTTGCGCGCCAGACTGGCACGCCGCTCGAGATAAGTGCTGACCATAATGCCGCTGAGCGCGACGACCATACCGGCCATGGTTGAAACCGTTGCCTTGGAGACACCGGCCGCAGTCGAGCGCGGATTGTTCTCACCGGTGGCTGCGACGGCATCAAACACATCGAGCATCCCGAGGACTGTTCCGAGCAAGCCCAGTAACGGGCAGATCAGTACCAGCGTCCGTATCAGGGCAAGATTCTGGTTCAGTGCTCGTCGCACCTGCACCACAAGGTGCCGGCGGAACTGACGCGCATACCAGGAATTGCGATCACTGCGCGCACGCCAGCAATCGCAGGCGCGCGCGTGTAGTTGCGGATACGCGAAACGATAGAACAGCACCCGCTCGAGGATCAGCGCCCACATCAGGATAGCCACCAGAATGATAGCGAGCAGAATACCGCCACCGAGATCGAGCAGATCGCCGAGCCAGGGTATCGCGTTATCGAGAA
>JBFJYC010000326.1:0-3025 GCA_041622815.1 Spongiibacteraceae bacterium
CGATCTGTCCCACGACTATATTCGCATCAATGCCGAATACCGTACCTGAAAACGCAGCACCCCGGGCGGCGCTGCATGTGGCAGTGGGCGTTATTCTCGGTGCCGATCGCAAAGTACTGCTGTCGAAACGCGCGAAAAATGTGCATCAAGGCGGGCTGTGGGAGTTTCCCGGCGGTAAGGTCGCTAGCGGGGAATCCGTGGCGCAAGCCTTACGTCGGGAGTTGGAGGAAGAGCTCGGTATTCGCATTCACCTGCAGTCGATCAGCCCGCTGATCGAAGTAGCCCATGACTACGGTGACCGTCGGGTATTACTCGATGTGTGGACTATCGACGGATTTAGTGGCGAACCGTCAGGGCGCGAAGGGCAGCTAGTAGAGTGGGTGGCGCTGGGCGAATTGGGGAGGCGTGATTTTCCTGCTGCGAATGCGCCGATTGTGCAGGCCGTGCAGGGACTGAACTAGTTGTCGCCCGGGTCGTTCAGCAACTGATCAGATAATAAATCGTCGTAGGTCGGGTTGCCCGGAATGGCGCGCTCACCCTCGGCCCAGGCCACAAAATCCCCGTTTCTACAGCGCTCCGAGCAAAACGGCCGGTCCGGAAACTTGTCTGACCATTCGACCTGCGTGCCGCAGCCCGGGCAGCGACATAGCAGTGGGTCTTTGTTGTGGTTATCCGTGTCGGTCATATTGATGCGATCTCGAGATACCGTTGATGCAGTTTATCGGTCGCTGCTATTAAAGCCTCAAGGCTGGCATCATTCAATATGACGTCGTCGGCGCGTTCGCAGCGCTGCTGCCGGGAGGCCTGCGCCGCAATAATATTCTCGATTTGCCCGCGGCTGTTGCCGTCGCGCGCCATGCCGCGTGAAATCTGAATTTCTTCCGGCACATCGATCACTAATACCCGGTCGCACCAACTGTCTTGTCCCATCTCTATCAGCAGCGGCGATTCGAGTACGCAGTAGGCGCTGGTTGCGCTATTGAGCCGGTTAACCGTCTCCTCGGCGATGAGCGGGTGCAACAATTGCTCCAGCCACTGTTTGTCGTCCGGGTGGCTGAAAATCTGCTGCCGTAACCAGGCGCGGTCCATTTCACCATTCGCGGTAAGTACTTGCGGGCCGAAGTATTCTGAAATATTTGCCAGCGCGGGTTGGCCGGGTTCGACCACATCGCGGCTGATCTGATCAGCATTAATCACTTCGATGCCATGTTCGATGAGCCGCCCGGCGACTGTGCTTTTACCGCTGCCGATGCCGCCTGTCAGGCCAACAATCATGAAGCGCTAGCCATTGATGCCGGACATGCCCAGATACCAGGCGTTGATTTGCGGGCCCCAGAATAAACATACGACGCCGGCACCGGCGAGATACGGGCCGAAAGGAATCGGCTGGCTGCGGCCGTTGCCGGCAAGAACCATCATCGTTATGCCGGTGACTGCGCCAACCAGTGACGACAAAATTAATATCAGGGGCAGCTGTGTCCAGCCAAAGAACGCGCCGAGTGCCGCCAGCAATTTAAAGTCGCCGAAGCCCATGCCTTCTTTGCCGGTCACCAGCTTAAACAGCCAGTACACACTCCACAGCACCATATAGCCGCCGGCGGCGCCGAACACTGCCGCTTGGAGCGATACCCATCCGAACGGGGAGGCATTGAATAGCAGACCGACCCACATCAGTGGCAGCGTAATTGAGTCGGGCAATAATTGGTGATCGACATCAATAAAGGTGAGGGCGATCAGTGACCAGATCAGAATCAGCGTTGCTGCAGTGGCGATGGTCGGCCCGAAACTCAGCGCCGCAGCAAGGCTGAGAACACCCGATAATGCTTCAATAATCGGGTAGCGGATCGAAATCGGCGCCTTGCAGCTCGCGCATTTACCGCTCAATACCAGCCAGCTAATGACCGGGATATTGTGGTGTGCGCCGATAGCGGCTTCGCAGGACGGGCAGTGCGAGGCCGGCCAGGACAGGTTAAAGGCAGCTTCCTGTGCCGGGGTTTCAGTTTCCGCTGTCTCGTCTGCAAGCAGTAATTTGCATTCCCGCTGCCACTCCGCGTTCATCATCTTGGGCAGACGATAGATCACCACATTGAGAAAGCTGCCGACTAAAAGCCCGAGAACCGTGATAAGCAGCGGGAACAGCCAGGGCAACGCGGCAAAAGCCTCGTGAAAATTCATAGATTCAAATGCTTCGGTGAGATCAGATCGCAGAACCGATCATAAATATTGGCAGGTACATCGCAATCATCATGCCGCCGACCAGACCACCGAGTACCGACATAATCATCGGCTCAAGCAATGCGGTCAGTGAGTCGACCTGATTGTCGACCGCGTCCTCATAAAAGGTGGCCACTTTATCGAGCATATCATCGAGCGCGCCGGACTCCTCACCGATAGCGACCATCTGCAGCAACATATTCGGGAACAGATTGGTGACGCGGATTGAAGATTGCAGTGTCTGACCGGTAGTGACGTCATCGCGGATTTGCTTAATGGCCTTGTAGTAAACCGAGTTGCCCGCTGCGCCGGCCACAGAATCCAGCGCCTCCACCAGCGGTACACCGGCGGCGAATGTCGTTGCCAATGTGCGGGAAAAGCGCGCGATGATGGAGTCATGCACAATCCCACCGACGATCGGAGCGCGCAAGGCGAGGCGGTCCATGCCCTGCCGGAATTTTTCCGAGCGCAACATCGCCTGTTGAAAGGCAACTACACTACCGATAATTATGAGTAAGGCCATAAACCAGTTGGCCTGCGCCCACTCAGACAGATCGACAACCATTTGCGTGAATGCGGGCAGGTCAGAGCCGAAGCTCTGGAAGGTGCTGGCGAACTGCGGGACCACTTTCACCAGCAATATGCCGGCGACGATGATAGCCACGCAGACTACGGCGATGGGGTAGGTCATCGCCTTTTTGATTTTAGCTTTCAGTGCTTCGGTTTTTTCTTTGTAGGTTGCGACCCGGTCGAGCATGGTTTCCAGCGTACCGGAGGATTCACCGGAGGCGATCAGGTTGCAGTACAGATC
>JBFJYC010000327.1:0-3005 GCA_041622815.1 Spongiibacteraceae bacterium
AGATTATCCACAACCACAATGCTATGGCCGCCGGCCAGTAACTCAATGCAGGTATGGGTGCCAATATAGCCGGCACCGCCGGTAACAAGTATTTTCATAGTCGCAAAGTATACCTGTTCAACGCGCCGGTGGTGCAGCGGAACGGCTCAGATCTTTCCCCATGCAGTTGTTATCTTGTTTACTGAGCCGGGAGCCGCGCCTATAGTAAGGCGCTCAACACACACCAAAGCCGGGATACTGATCATGAAACACGGAGTTCTGACTGCCATTATCAGCGCCGTTATTGGCAGCTGTGCCCTCACCGTCAGCGCCGAAACCCGCGACATGAAACTGCTCTGGGGTGACACACACCTGCACACAGCTTATTCATTCGATGCATTTCTGAACGGCAACAAGACCGCGACACCCGAAGTCGCCTACCGCTATGCCCGCGGCGAACCGGTGATTCACCCCTTGCACCGGGCGCGCGTCCAAATCGGCACGCCGCTGGATTTTTTAGTAATTGCCGATCATGCCGAATATCTCGGCGCTGCCCGTGAAGTCTATTTCAACGGTGTGCAACTGGGCGACGATGCCGGCATCATCGATGCCATTAAAGGCTGGTTTACCGAACTCTATATCCGCAGGCTGGGCGACGGCGATGCGGGCTTCAAAGCGTTTCTCTCGCTCCTTCCCGTCAAGGGCGATCCGCGGACTAGCGCCGACACGCTGCGTGAGGAAAATGCCAATATAATTATCAACTCTGATGCGCTGGTCAGCAAGACTTGGAAGCGGCAAACCGAACTCGCTGATGAATACAACGAACCCGGTGTGTTCACCGCGCTGATCGGCTGGGAGTGGAGCTCGATACCCGGCGGCGCCAATCTACACCGTGTAGTGATTACGGGCAGCGATAAAACGGTGGCGCAGAAGTATATTCCCTTCAGCTTACTCGACAGTCCCTACCCCGAAGATCTGTGGGCATGGCTTGAGAAAACCAGCACAGAGACCGGCGCTGACTTTGTTGCCATTCCCCATAATTCGAACATTTCAAAAGGCATCATGTTTGACGTCGATACGCTACACGGAAAACCCTTTGATAAGGCCTACGTTGAACAGCGGATTAAATGGGAACCGGTGGCTGAGATTACACAGATAAAAGGCGACTCGGAAACTATCGGTGCCCTGTCACCGAACGATGAATTCGCCGATTTTGAAACCTATCCCTGGTATATCCAACAGGACTTTCAGGAATACAAGCCGGCGATCGGCGACTATGTCCGCCCGGCGATGCTGCGTGGCCTGCAGCTCGGCAAACAACTTGGCAGCAACCCTTATCAGTTCGGTGTTATCGGTTCTACCGACGCGCACACCGGCCTACCGACCGCCGAGGAAGGCAATTTCGGCGGCAAACTGGCCCGGGATTCGACACCGGAAAACAAAGACCGCGCGGATAGCCGCAAAGATTTTGCCAGCGGCTGGAGCATGTCGGCATCGGGGCTCGCCGCAGTGTGGGCCGAAGAAAATACTCGCAGCGCGATTATGGCTGCCATCAAACGACGCGAAGTTTACGCAACCACCGGACCCCGCATTCGCCTGCAAATGTTCGGCGGCTGGAGCCTGCAAGTCGACCCGCAATCAACCAATGCCACTGCAATAGCGCGGGATCAGGGCGTGCCGATGGGTGGTGTACTACCTGAGGGCACTGCCGGCGCCCCGCAATTCATGGTGTTTGCAATGAAGGATCCCGTCGGCGCCAGCCTCGACCGGATACAAATTGTAAAGGGCTGGCTCAATGCCGATGGCAGTACTTCGGAAAAAATCTTTAATGTTGCCTGGTCGGGTAACCGGGTACCGGATGCGGATGGTGGACTGCCGGCCATAGCCAGTACCGTGAACCTGAAAACCGGGAAATGGGACAACTCCGCCGGCGCCAAAACCCTCACCGCCATCTGGACAGACCCAGAGTTCGATAGTACACAAAGCGCGTTTTACTATGCCCGGGTACTGCAAATACCAACGCCACGGCATTTGTTGCTGGACGCAGTCGCGCTCGGTCTGGATGCGCCCAAAGAAGGCGCTTCGGTGATTCAGGAACGTGCCTACGGTTCCCCTATCTGGTATAAACCCTAGCTGCCGGCCAGCCGGTGCCTATGATCCGGCTGCCGTTTTCCCGCGTATCGCTCACTTATTGTTAGAACCGTTTCGCTTGCCCTAATTCCTATGAGACTCCTACTACCCCTGCTTTTAGTGGCCGGCAGCGCCGCCGCGCAGCCCTACCCCGCTAATCATCCGGCACTGTGGGGGCGTTCGATAGCGTCCCAGACCAGCACCTACGGCTTGTGGTCAAACCCTGCAACCATACCGGTCGGCGATCACGACAAACGGTTTCGTGTCACCTCCGGACTCGGCGCTTACTATAATGACAGCCAGGGCGTAGTCGACGCCTCCGAGCGGGTCCAGACCGAATCCGAGAATCTGCAGCAAACATCACGACAGCGCCCATTGCTACCCGGTGATGCGCAACCGCTGATCAGGGCGTTTAAGGAATTGGACGGAAAAGTACTAACCGCAGGCGGCGGTGGTGGCACCTTTATCCCGCTTAACTCGGTCAATGGCTGGGATATTCTGGCGGGTTTCAACACCGGCAACCGAACCGCGACCAGTTTTGAATTCGACCCCAGAGATGAAGCGACACTGGAAACCGCCTTTGCGCTCGGCGCCTTCCGTAGCAACGACCTTGTATCGCGACTGATCGCGAGCGGCGTAAGCGTTGAAAGCTTCGGCGTGTCGACCGCCAAAACCTTCGCCGACCGCGGACCGGACGGCGTCGGTTTTACACGGCTGGGTTTTACGCTTAAGAATCAGGAAGTCACGCTGTTCAATCGCGCGATTGAGCTGAGCCGGTTTGAAGAAGGTGAGCTGACCCAGACGCATCGCAACGTGAAGCGATTCAACCACCCCAATCTCGATATCGGCTTATTTCATCGCTGGCGCAACTGGCATGTCAGCGGCGTGGTCAGCAA
>JBFJYC010000328.1:0-2998 GCA_041622815.1 Spongiibacteraceae bacterium
GCGGCGCGCCAGGCGGCGGCAGAAAAGCCGGTGCTGCTGCGCATTATTTATGGCGAAGGCCACACCCATTGGCCGTGGGCGGTGAACTGCCGCAATCTGGCGGAACAGGTGGCGTTTCTGCTGCACTGCGTCCGGCCCGCAGAGTGAGTTCCGACTTCATATTGATGGCAGAGCAGCGCATGCAGATGCGCGACGGCATCGGCTTACTCGCCAATATCTGGTTGCCCGCAGCAGGCGACGCCTTTCCTGTTATTTTGCTGCGCACCCCCTACAGCAACAGCGCCGATGAATTTGAGCGGCTGGGGTTTCAGCGCTATCTCGACGCCGGCTACGCGCTGGTTTATCAAATGGTGCGCGGCCTCGGCGGCTCGGAAGGCGAGTTCGGATTTTTCTTTGTCGAGGGCGAAGACGGTTATGACAGCGTCGAATGGATCGCGGCGCAACCCTGGTGTGACGGCAACGTAGCGATGGATGGCGGCTCCTATCTAGGGACGGTGCAGTGGCTGGCCGCACGCGAGCAGCCACCCCATTTGCGCTGCATTATTCCGACGGTGCCCGCCGGAGATTATTTTAATGAGCTGCCCTACAAGGGCGGTGCGCTGGGTATCGACTGGGCGGCCAGTTGGCTGACTGCGGTGGCGGGCGGCGAATTCGAATTCGATGATCACGGCGCGACGCATTTTGAAGATTTCCGGCCGATATCAAAGATGTGGGAAAAGCTCGGAGTTGCGCTGCCGTTACTCGATGAGATCCTTGAGCATCCGCTGCTGGATGACTACTGGCGGCGTATCTACTTCAACGACGAGGATTTTCGGAAAGTCAGTGTTCCTGTGATGACGGTGACCGGCTGGTTTGACGGCGATCAGGCCGGATCTTTATTTTACTGGCGGGGCATTGAAAAAAACTTCCCGCAACAGCAGCACAGCAATTTGATCATCGGCCCCTGGATGCATGCCGAATGTTATCTCGGCGGGCTGCCCGAGCTCGGTGAAATGCAGTTTACCGGGGCCAGCGTGCTGTCGGTTCAGCAACAGCGCATCGCCTTTCTTGATGCGTTTATGAAAAGCCGGCCACAGGAATTACAGAAACTTCCGCGGGTGCAGGTGTTTATCACCGGCAGCAACCGCTGGCACAGCTTTGATCAGTATCCGCCCCGCGAGTGTCAACCGCTGCAGCTGCATCTGTGCGCCGGCGCGGAGCGTGCCGCGGGAGTTTTGTCTGACGCAGCGCCGACAGAAGATGGGGAGGCGGGGTTTATCTATACACCTTCAGCGCCGGTACCCTACCGGATGGCTACGCTGGACCATCTCGATCTGGAGTCCAGAGAAGATGTGCTGGTGTTCAGCACGGCGGCGCTGGCGCAGGCACTGACGGTGCTGGGGCCGGCACAGCTGACACTGCACGCGGCCACCGATGGCCGGGACACCGATTTTGTCGCCAAAATTCTGGATGTGACCCCCGAGGGCAAGGTGATCAGCCTCAGCCAGATGCCGGGAGTAATGCGGGCGCGCTATCGCAACGGCTATGAAAGTCAGGAGCTGGTGGTACCGGACCAGCCGTTTGAGCTTCAGATCACGTTGCCGGATGTGGGTCACTGTTTCCTACCGGGGCACCGCCTGCGGCTGGAAATATCCAGTAGCTGTTTCCCGCTGGTCGATCCCAATACCAATACCGGCGAAGATTTTCGCAGCGATTGCACCACCCGGGTCGCGCGGCAACGGGTGTTTAGCGGTGCGAAGCTGAGTTCCGTGCTGAATCTGTCGATTCTGAGCGGTTCACTGTGACGGTTCTGATTACAGGGTTTTTGCACCGGTTTTAATATTGTCGGTGTCCAGTGCCCGCCGTATGCTGGCGGGGGCCTGCCTCCCCGTGATCGCGCCGGGGTTCGCTTTTGCACAGGCCCGCAACATTGAATTATCGCCCGCCAAGGATTTGATCATGCATTTTTTGAGATTCGGTTTAGTCGCAACCCTGTCGCTGTTTGTCGCCGCCTGCGGCACCAAAAACAGCGCAGTGACGGTGATCAACGAAATCCCCGGCGCCGACCCGTTGATTCCCTTTGAGTTGCTGCTGCAGGGCGAGAGCTACGCGGCACCCAAGATCAGCCCCGACGGTAAGCAGCTGGCGGTGCTGGCGGAACACGGCGGCGCCATGAATCTGATGCTGGCCGCTACGGATACGCCGGATCAGCTACGGCCGCTGACCCATGACACCAACCGCGGGCTGCAGGTGATGACCATCTGGAGCGAGCCGACTTTTCGTTGGCTGCCCAACAGCACGCATATCGTTTATATCCGCGATGATAAGGGCGACGAGAACTGGACACTGTATAGCCTCGACACCCGCAACGGGCAGAGCCAGCAGTTGACCCCTTCCGAGGATGTGCGGGTACGCGGCTTGCAGGTCAGTGTCACCTTTCCCGATGAAGTGCTTTTTAGCATGAATGACCGTGACGCCACGAAGCGCGATTATTACCGGGCCAATGTTGTTACCGGAAAGTTGACCCACATCACCTCAAGCGCGCCTTTCGTGATGAAGTTTTTTGACCACGATTTCCGCGAGCGGGTGTCCCTGAATGTCGAACCCACTATGCACTTTGTGTTTCACAAGAAAATTGACGGCGAGTGGCTGCCATTTTTACGCGTGGATCCCCGCGACGCGGAAACGCTCGGCTCGAATCATCTGAACGGTGATGCCGGTGCCGCGTTCTCGAAGGACAACCGGTATTTTATTGCGTTCAGCAGTCAGGAATTGAACACCAACGCGCTGGTGCGCTATGACATTGCCAGTGGCAAGCGCCAGATTATCGCGCAGGAGCCCCGGGTCGATATCAAAGAAGCATTGCTCGATCCGCGGACACTGAAGCCACAAGCTTATATCCGGCATTTTACGGCGAAAGAATGGGTGGTTCTTGATCAGGCGGTGGCCGACGATTTCGAGTTCCTGAAATCGTTTCGTCGCGGCGAGTTGATGATTGAAAGCCGGAGTGCGGACGACC
>JBFJYC010000329.1:0-2993 GCA_041622815.1 Spongiibacteraceae bacterium
AGATTTTCGCTGAGCGCCAGACGGCCGCTGAGTTCGATACCAGTGGTGACAGCCTCGGCGGCATTACCGACATTAAAGCCTAGGCGGCCGTCGAAAATACTCACCTGTAGGTCTTCGTACAATGTATAGAACAATGCCGCGTTCAATTCAGCGGCGCCGTCGAGCAGGCTTGATTTAAAGCCCGCCTCAAAACTGGTCGCGACTTCTTCCTCGTACTCAAACGTACCCACCAATGACACCTGTCCGCAATTATCAGCGTCATTGCCGTCGGTACAGCCGGCAACATTCGGGTTTAGCGGTGTGAGCGCCGGGCTGGGATCCGCGTTGGAACGGGCGTCATAGCCACCGGATTTAAAGCCACGGGTGAGGGTGGCATAGGCCATCAGATTGTCGGTGGCGTCCCACTGTAAGTTAATCAATGGTGAGACCTGCAGTTCGGTGCGTTTGCCCTTGAGGCTGTGGCGCTCGGTGCCGAAGCTGATGGCAGACACGGTATCCACTTCACCCGCCGGCAAGGACACACCGTTGAGGTCGGCGTAGTCCAGCGAGCGGCTGCCTTTTTTCGATTCAAACGTAACACGCGCGCCGAGTGTCAGCCGCAGCAGTTCGGTCATATTCCAAGTGCCCTGTGCGAAAACCGAGGCCAGCTTGCTGACGCCGGTAAAGTTTCGCGGCGAGGTCAGGTTGGCGACGGCGTTGCCGGCATCGCCGGTACCACCCACTTCAAACGGATCGGCGGGGTTATCGTGAGGACCTGCGTCGCGGTCACCGCGCGCACCGCCCTCGACGAAGTCAGCGGCATTGAGCAATTGTGGCACCACATCGGAATCGATAATGATCCTGTCTTGAAACAGCAGGTCGTTGTATTGCAGGTAGCCACCGGCAATCCACTCCCAGGCGCCGCCTTCCTCGGATAACCAGCGCAATTCCTGACTGTACTGCTTGTACTTCTCGTAGAGTCCGACCTTGAACACGCGGCCGCCGGTAAAGTCGCAGTCGCAAATCTCATCAAACTCGTATTCCAGATAGCCGGTAATAAAGGTGTAGTGGCCAGTTGCTGCATCCAGATCCCAGCTCATGGTCAGATTGGTCGTATCGTTGACGGAAAAGTCGCCATTAGACGAGCGTTTAAAGTCCTGCTTGATATTCAGCACCGACGCGTCTTCGTCGATATCAATACGCGGCCCGGGCGCATTGCCGGGATAGCTGCCGCTGCCGCTGGGAAACTCGGTGCGGTCCAGAATTTCGGAGTAGCGCCGGCCGGCAAAAAACGGCAATGTCGATGTGGAAATCTGGTCGTTGATAATCTCCACCTGCCGGCCGGCGACATCGAAGCTGCCCTGTTCGATTTTGAAATTGGCAGTGAGCTCGTCTCTTGCATCCCAACGCAGGCTCAGGCGAAAAGTGCGCTCATCGCGCCCGGGTTCGTCGCGGTCCATGGTCAGGTTCTCCATGTAACCGTCCATGCGGCGGATGCGGCTGGCGAAGCGGATGGCGAGGTCATCGGTAATCGGCGTGCCATAGACCAGATCCAGTACTTCCTCGCCATGGCCGGGCTCGTAGGCGATTTGCACCAGACCTTCACTGTCTTCACCGGGTCGTTGGGTAACAATGCTGAGTGCACCGGCAATACTGTTCTTGCCGTACAAGATATTCTGAGGGCCGCGCAAAACTTCTACTCTTGCCAAATCGAGAAACGGTGCCCGCGACAGCTGCGCGCGACCGTAGTAAATACCATCGACATACATGCCGACCGACTGCTCAAAGCCCTGGTTGATGCCGGAGCCGATGCCGCGGATATAAATACTGGTGCCGATACCGGTTTCTGACATGGTCAGATTCGGTACGTAGGCATGCAGGTCTTCAATTTTGTCGATGCCGGCTTCCAGCATTTTGTCGCCCGATACGGCGCTGACCGACACCGGTACGTCCTGCAGGCTTTGCGTGCGCATCTGCGCGGTGACGATAACTTCTTCCAGCTGGGCCTGAGCTAATACGGTGGCCGGTAGGAGGCCGCACACCAGCAGTAAGAGGCGGGTAGTCAGCGATTGGTACATTGTCTCTCCGGAGTGGGGGATAAATTAATTTCTGATAACGCTGCGTAGCAGTTCCTTGCGCGGCATGGGCATGGCAAGCAGGTAGCCCTGCACATAATCACAGCCCAGCTCTTTCAGTTCTGAAAGTTCACGGCGTGTTTCCACGCCTTCGCCGATCACCAGCAGATCCATTCTTTTGGCGAGTTTAATGACCGCGCTGATAACTGTGTTATTGCTGCTGCCGATTTGATTGACGATCGCGCGGTCAATTTTTACCGCATCAATCGGCAGTTCCGGCAAGTATGCCAGCGACGAATTACCCCTGCCGAAATCGTCAAGCGCTATTTTTACACCGAGATCGCGCAATTTTTGCAGGGATGGCAGAGATTCTTCGAGATGCTGAACCAGCGAATTTTCGGCAATCTCAAGCCAGATTTGCGACGGCTTTAAGCCGGTTTCTCTGAGCACCCGATGTACAAAATCAGCAAAGTTATCGTCCCGGAATTGCAGCGCCGATACATTGATGGTCAGCGTATGCCTGGTCCAGTCGGTGACCGGGTCCTGCATCCAGCGGCTGAGTTCGCGGCAGGCTTCGACGAATACCCATTCACCGATTGCGTTAATCCAGCCGGCGGACTCTGCCAGCGGAATAAAATCGGCGGGGCGCACTGCGCCATGTTCGGGTGACCACCAGCGCAGCAAAACTTCACTCATATGCAGCTGTTTGCCGGCGGTGTCGAAATAGGGAAGGAAGGTAAGCGAAAATTCTTCGCGGCGCATGGCACTGCCCAGTGCCACCTCAAGCCGCCGGCTATGCTTTGCCGCTGCAACGGCCTCGCTGGAGTAGGATATGATCCGGTTGCGGCCCTGTGTTCGGGCTTCCTTTGCTGCGGACTCCGCGGCCAGCATCAGGCTGCGTGCGGTGGAACCGGATTCCGGAAAAGTAGCCAAGCCGAT
>JBFJYC010000330.1:0-2988 GCA_041622815.1 Spongiibacteraceae bacterium
ATCATCCATCACCGCCATCACCTGATTTAATTCGGCAGGGACGATCGTCTTTCCACGAAACGCGTAAAACGAAGACCCGTCAACCGGTCTCGTGTAAACCTGCACGCCCGCTTCATCCCGATCCAGCGTCCAGTCCTCCTCAGCGACTGCCGTAGACGCTGAAAACAGGACCCCTAGCAGGGCATAGCTAATTACTCGAAAATACAATGTTTCGCGTAGTCCGCAGCTTCGTTTGCAGTCCAGTCCCCCTTCGGGGTTTCCTTCATCTTCTCGCACCAGCGATCGCTGCCCACTTCGGGGGCACAGGCACCCAGCGCAAACAGCACTAGCAGGGATGCAGAAAGCCTTGTCAATTTCATCGCTATTGCTCCGTTGATTACTCTTCCATTAAATCGAAATCAAACTTACTGATACCACAATCCGGGCACTCCCAGTCTTCGGGCACATCTTCCCACTTGGTACCGGGCTTAATGCCATCATCCGGCAGCCCCGCGGCTTCATCGTAGATAAAACCGCAAATCACACATTCGTACTTGCGAAAATCGCTCATATTTCGCAATCCTCCGTTAACAATTAAAATTCAAACAACGCGTGCGGGGCAGGATTGTATCACTCTGCGGCGCTGCTGCCGGTGGCAGCTGCGTACTCCCGATGTAACAAAAATGACGCCAGCGATGTGCGCTCGCCCGCCTGCAACGGAAAAACAGGCATTGGCGGATTCGGCGTCTTCAGAAAATCCGCGAGTTCCTCGACGCTGTAGCGCGCAGACAGGTTCTGCAGGGGAATCAAACTAGCGCCTTCCGCAATAGCGCCCGCCTGATGACAGGACGCACAGGCGTAGCGTTCGAATAACGCCGCGCCCTGACTCAGCAGCGCGGCATCGAAACTCCTGTTGCCGACGCCGCCTGCTTTAGTGCCGGCAGTTTCAAAATCTGTCAACGAAGACTGCCCCGGCGCTATCGCGTAGATTGCGCCCGCATAGTCATCCGACAGGTATAAAGTACCATCGGGGGCTTCGGTGATCTCCACAGGGCGCCCCGTCACTTCGCCATTCTGTAAAAACCCGGTCAGGAAGTTCGCCGATGCAATCTGCCCGCCGTTACCCCACGACAGCATCACCACGCGATAGCCATCTGGCTTCGACCGGTTCCAGGAACCGTGCAAGGTGACCAACGCACTTTTCGGAAAACGCTTTTGCCAGTCGCGGTGTTTGAAAAAATGAATATCCAGCGGACTGGTATGCGCGGGAAAGCCCAGTACCGGTGGCACCGCTGTTTTCGCCTTCGCGGGATTACCGGCGGCCAAATCCGGGTCGGGAACACCGAAATCGTTGCTCAGCGGCCAGCCATAGAATCTGCCTTTCTCAATCACATTCAGCTCGTCTACGGGAAAGTCATCGCCAAGCAGATCGCGGGCGATATCCGCAGCGTAAAACTTACCGTCAAACGGCGAAAATGCCATGGCCATACTATTGCGTAGCCCGTCGGCAAAAACCTCTTCGCCGCTACCGTCGGGCCGGAACCGCAAAATGCTGCCGCGACGGCTATCCTCCTCAATACAGACGTTGCAGCTGGATCCGATATTGATATAAATCCAGCTGTCGCCATTACTCGCCAGGCTGCGGGCATAGTGATTGCCGCCGCCGGGCAATCCGGTCAGCACCCGTTCAAATTCGCCTTTGGCTGCAGTGCCGTCGAAGGCAATCCGCCCGACCGCATCGGTTTCAGCGATATATAACCAACCATCCAGAAGCAACAGGCCATGCGGACGATTGAGACCACCGAGTAATACCTGCCGGCCATCGCTGCGGCCGTCGCCGTCAGCGTCGCCGGCGAGCAACCAGACTTCACCGCTGCGCGGCGTCGACACCAGTAATCCACCGTTTGAAGTTGCCAGCAGGCCGCGCGCGTTTTTAATATCGGCGGCGTACAGGCGAATGCCTATTCCGTCCGGCACTTGTAAGGTTCTTTTAACCGCCGCGTCATCCGGAGAGTCGATGCCGCCACCGAAAATCGTGTTCATCATCACCTTAAAGTCACCGATCTGCGGCGCCAGTGAAGTTTGAAAGAGAACTACCGGTGCGATCACCAGTAACAATAAGGTGATCAATAAAAACTTTTTCATACCTGCCTTTTAGCCGCCAACCAGAGAAATCATGACACCCGCAGCCACCGCCGAACCGATAACACCCGCAACATTGGGGCCCATGGCGTGCATCAATAAGAAATTTTGAGGATTTGATTTAAGACCGACCCGGTTCGAGACCCGCGCCGCCATCGGCACCGCCGAAACACCCGCCGAACCGATCAACGGATTCAGCGGTTGATCGATAAATTTATTCATCAGTTTCGCCATTAATACACCGCTGGCGGTGCCGATACAGAATGCAATAACCCCGAGCAGTAAAATGCCCAGCGTTTCCAAATCAAGAAATTTATCAGCGCTCAATTTTGACCCGACCGACAAGCCGAGAAATATGGTGGTGATATTGATCAGCGCATTCTGAGCGGTATCCGAGAGCCGGTCGACAACGCCGCACTCGCGCATAAGGTTGCCCAGACAGAACATACCGAGCAGCGGCGCGGCGGCGGGTAACAACATCGCCACCAGCAACACCAGCATCACCGGAAATAAAATTTTCTCAAGTTTGGAGACAGGCCGCAGCTGCTTCATTTCAATCCGGCGCTCTTCCTTGGTCGTCAGCGCGCGCATGATCGGCGGCTGGATTAACGGCACCAATGCCATATAGGAATAGGCGGCAACAGCAATCGCACCGAGCAAATCAGGCGACAGGATACTCGCGACATAAATCGCCGTCGGCCCGTCGGCACCGCCGATAATGCCGATTGCAGCGGCGTCGGCGATGGAAAAATCCATGATCCCCAGCGACGACAGGCCGACTGCACCCAGAACCGTCGCAAAAATACCGAATTGCGCCGCTGCGCCGAGAAACAATGTTTTCGGGTTCGCGAGCAGCGGCCCGAAATC
>JBFJYC010000331.1:0-2962 GCA_041622815.1 Spongiibacteraceae bacterium
AGATCCGGCCGCAGCCACCACGACTATCGGGCCTGTGGTCAGTGAAATGCAGTTTGACAAGATTCAAACACTGATTGATACGGCCATTGCTGAAGGTGCGGAATTGGTCTGTGGCGGGCCGGGCAAGCCCGAAGGACTCGCAACCGGCTACTATGTCAAACCCACAATTTTTGCCAATGTCTCGCCGGAAATGACCATCGCCAAAGAAGAGGTTTTCGGTCCCGTGCTGTCACTCATGGCCTACCAAAACGATGACGACGCCATCGCCATCGCCAACGACACACCTTACGGACTCGCCGGTTACGTCAGTGGCAGCGACGCCGACAGAGTACTCTCGATGGCACGGCGTTTACGCGCCGGCGCGGTAAACCTCAACAATTCACCGGCGGACTTCAATGCGCCTTTCGGTGGTTACAAGCAATCGGGTAATGGCCGGGAATGGGGCGAATTCGGTTTCGAGGAATTTCTGGAAGTGAAAGCCGTGTTGGGCGCCAACGATTAATTACCGTGGACGACGCGACGAATAACATACCGGTTCCCGATAACGAAGCGTTGCGGGTTCAGGTCATAGCCGAACTGGGGCTGCGGCAAGCCGGTAGATTTGATTCCTGCGAAGACATTATCGGCCTGCTGCAATTGGCTAGCAGACGCCCTATCGCGATGTTTACCGTAATGGACCAGACCCGCCAGTGGTTCCACGCGCAACGTGGTATTAAACAAACCCATTATGACCGGAAGGACTCACTATGTGCCTGGGCCGTCGCCGCAGGCTATTCGAATGACCCTTTTGTGGTCGGTGACGCAACAACCGATGAGCGCTTTATCAACAGTCCGCTGGTTGGCAACACAGAGAACATTTGTTTTTACGCTGCACTACCGGTAAAAGTCGAGGGCGTGATTATCGGCGTTGTCGCAATCGCCGATCATAAACCCGGCAAACTTTCCGCCAATATGCTGAGCGCATTAAGTCAGGCCCGGAGTGCACTGGAACACATTCTCCGTACTGAGGCCGCGGCCTATATTGACAGAAACAGCGGCTTGCACAATCGCCGCTATTTTGACGCGCAGATGCAGCGAGAGTGGCGTCGCGCCCACCGGCAGCTGATTTCGCTGACCATTGTGATGATAGAAATTGGGCAAATACAGCAGCTGCGTCAAAACAACGAACCGGCACTCGAACGGCAGATCATTCAGGTAATCGCCGACGCCGTGCAAACCGGTTTGCAACGCCCCGCCGATGTAATCGCCCGCTACGACGACAGCAGAATTGTCGCCGTGCTTCCGGAAACAGATATGGCCGGAACCACGCATGTAGTGAAGGATATTCTCACCCGAATCAGAGCGGGAACCGATGACATTGCGGACGCCAGAGCGAACAATATTCATGTCAATATCGGCGCGGTGGTGGTCATGGTCGATGACCGGCTCGGTGCTACCCATCACGGTATTCTCAGAGAAGCTGAATCAGCACTGGCAACGGCGCGTGCAAAAGGCCCGGATCAGGCCGCAGTGATCGAGCTTTGATTAGCGATATTTGCGGTAACTTGAGTAGGCGGGATTATCGATCGCGAGCCGTGCCAGCGCCTGCTCGCGCAGGGCAGCAACTAATTTTGCGGACGCCGTCACTGCACCCTCCCGAATCGCCTTAGCCAGCGCATCTTCCGAGCTGACAGCGACCGGCAGCACGGAAAAAAGCTGCCGCTCCGCCGTGTTCAGTGCATCGGTAGCAACCGCTTCACGGCTGAGCACCGCCTCAAGATGGGCTTTTATTTTCAGGTCATACTCAGACACCGCGGCAATCTGTGCCAGTGCGGCTTCGATGTCAGCGCGATCGGGACGCCGCGTGGTCATTGCAGCAACCCCTGTTCAAGCAGCTCAAGCATATCTAACTCACACTCAGAGATACGCCGCCCGATTGCCACGCGTTCCAGTGAGGGGTCACTGCCGTTAAGGTGTAACTGTAACTGGTACATGCAGATCACACCCCATTTCAAACAGCCAAACAATTCCCACCACGCTACCCGGCTAACCTCGACTGCCGTACCACCGGCAGTTTCATACGCGGAATACAAACTCTCCCGCTCGCCAAAGCCACCCACCGGCTTGTCGATACGACCGAAGCGCCATGCATTTACGCACAGCCAGCCAAGATCCTCCATCGGATCGCCGATATGTGCCAGCTCCCAATCGAGTACCGCGCGGATCCCCTCCGCACCGACGATAAAATTGCCGTTTCGGAAATCACCATGTACCAGCGCCGGTGCGACAGCAGGCGGCATGGTTTCCTGCAACTGCCGGAAACACAGCTCGAATACCGGCATTGGTTGGTTATAAGCCGTATACGCCCGGTAATACAACGCCAGATAATCTGCCGTAGAGCGCTGCGGCAAGGCCGGTAAGGAACCGCTGTCTATATTATGTATTGCCGCCAGTATCCCGCCACACTGCGACGCCATTTCGGGCAGGGCTGCAGCGAACTGCGCGTCGCGCAGAATCTTTTGTGGCAGTGTCTCACCTGCCAGTGCCGTCATAATAAAGCCCTCGCCGAGGCCGTCGTTCTCATTCAGCACATAAATCACCTGCGGTACTGCAATGCCCGCGCCATATACAGCGCGCAGTGTTGCCGCTTCCAGCGTTTTACTAATCACACCGCCAAAGCCGGCATCTGCAGTATCAAACGCGCGCCGTAGAATCCAGTCCCTGCGCCCCTCTTGGAATACAATCTGCAGCCGTGAGGTTTGGGCGCCGGCACCCGCGGTAATTTTCTGCTCGCCGAGAAAGCGGGCGTCTGCCGGCAGCAGGCGCTTAAGCAATATTTCTAGGGGATTATGCGCCTTTCCGGATGGCTCTTCGCTCACTGATCAAACCCGGCGAAATCCCAACCGGCACCGCCGTCGCGAAAGCGCCTCAGTACCTGCCGCGCAACGGATTGAATATGAACCTCATCGGGGCCGTCATAAAT
>JBFJYC010000332.1:0-2892 GCA_041622815.1 Spongiibacteraceae bacterium
CCTCATGATTCAGCGGCGCCGCGATGCCGGCCTGCTCCGCCAGTTTGCACAGATAGCCGTTGATATAGCCGATCTCGGTTTCCACGCCCGCCTGCACATCGCAGCGCATCGAATTGGGATTCGAGTAGGTGTCGCGCATGACCTGCTGCAACAGCGCCGGCAACTCCGGTAGCCGATAAGCTTCACCGAGTTGCTCACCCACCGCCATGATTTCCCCGGTCAAACTCAGTTGCAGCGCCGCCGCCTCCGGATTATCGGCGACTTCTCCGTTACAGCAGTCGTAAAGCGCCGTCAGCGGATTCAGCGCACAGTTCACCGCCAGCTTGCGCCACTGCACCGGGGCGATCTCCTCTACCGTTGTCACCGGACAGATTGTGGTGGACAGCGCCGCTGCCACATCGGCGGCGGTTTTTACATCACTGTTGAGGGACGGGCCGAGCAAGGTATCGCCGCTGCCGGTGTGATGTACCAACAGCGGCTGCGGCCGATGCGCCGCCTGCATAGTCACCGCCGAATAAATTTTCCAGTCGCGCACCACACCCGGCAATTCCTCCATGACGCCCATGCCGTTGTGCAGCAATACCAATTGCGTATGCTGATCACAAAAAGGCGCGCATTCCGTCACCGCGGCCGCAGCGTGCTGCGCCTTGGTACACACAAGCAGAATATCCGGCGACATTAATGCATCCAGCGGGATAACGGGCAGCACCAGTGACTCGGCTGCGCCGCCGCCCAGTCCGACAAATGAAAGCACTTTTTCAGGCTCTGCACCGGCGCGCAAAACCAGCGCAACCGATTTACCCTCCTTGGCCAGCGCCGCCGCAAACAAACAGCCAACCGCACCCGCGCCGAGCACGGCGATTTGCGGTTGGTTGATAAAGCTAGGCATCGCGCTTACTCCCCCTGCCAGCGGAACAATGCCGCGGCTGCCGCCAGTAATACCACGGTCATCAGGCCCAGCGTCACTAAATGGCCGCTGATATCGGCGAAACCCGCGCCCTCCACCATCACCGCCCTTGCTGCGCTGACAACATGGGTTAAGGGCAACACATTGGCTGCCCCTGTCATCCATTCCGGCGCATTATCTAAACTGAACCAGACCTGGGAAAAAATCATCATCGGCCAGGTGCAGGCATTGAGCAGACCACCGGCAAACTCTTCGCTCGCTGTGCGGCTCGCCACCAGCAAGCCCAGCGACGTCAATGCCAGCGCGCCGAACACTGCAATCAGCAGCAGATTGAAGTAGCTGCCCAGCACCAGCAAATCGAGCAGGGCATTGCAGCCGATAAATATGGACACGTTCACGCTGATCACAATCAGTAAGCGCGATGCCAGTTGCGCACACAAAAACTGTAGCGGCGTGACCGGTGTTGCCTGCATGCGTTTGAGCACACCGTTCTGGCGATAGCGCACCAGCACATAACCGACACCGAACAGCGAGCTGAACATCATATTCATCGCCAGCACGCCGGGCATAACCCAGTCGACGTAACGAATCCGCTGCCCCGCCAATTCATTTCCTTCGATTACATCCGCGCCGGCGCTGCCGTTCAGCAATGCAATAGCGGCGCGCCCGCGCGCAGACTCGCCGTTGACCCAATAGCGAGTACCGTCGTCACCGGTCTCCAGTAACAGATCAATCTGGTGATGTTTAACCCGGCTGAGCGCTTTGTCGCGATCGCTATAGACCACTGTCTCAACATAATCCTGCTGCAGCAATGCCAATGCCTGCAGCTTGTCGATATCCCCGACAAGGCCGACGCTGACCACGCTGTCGTCGGGGCGTGCGAAGGCGACGGCACAGCCGACAATAATCAGCACCGGAAACGCAAAGGTCCAGATCAGGCTGCCGCGATCGCGGATAAACTCGAGGTTGCGCGCCTTAAACAGCGCCAGAAACTGTTTCATAGCAGCTGCTTAATCCCTCAGCGCGTGGCCGGTGAGTTTGATAAACAAATCTTCCAGTGAGGGATTGCGCACCCTGAAGCTCGACAAGTCGACACCCGCGTCGAGCAGCGCACGTACCGTGATCTCTACATCCTGTGTATTGATAATGGCGGCATCACCCTGCAGCTCAATATCAAAACCGAGTTGGCTACCGTTCAACGCCGCCGCATTTAACAATATCTGTGAATCCGGTAAATGCTTTTTAAGCAGTGCACGCGGCGCACCCTGATCGACAATTCTGCCGTGATCCACGATCAGAATCTCATCGCACAATACTTCCGCCTCGTCCATATAGTGGGTGGTGAGCACCACGGTTTTGCCCTGAGCACGGACGGTGCGGATCAGCTCCCAGAAGCGCCGGCGCGACTGCGGATCCAGCCCGGTGGTCGGCTCATCGAGAAAAATAATTTCCGGATCGTTGATCAGTGCCAGTGCCAACAGCAGACGCTGCTTTTGCCCGCCGGACAATTTACTCGCGCGCTGGTCGATAAATTCGCCGAGTTCGCACAGATCGACCAGCCCGGGGATGGCGACCGGGCGTTGATATAAACTCTGAAATAAGTTCAGCACTTCGCGGACCGTGAGGTAATCCTGCAGCGCCGTGCTTTGAAACTGAATACCGCAGCGCTCGGCAAAAGTTTCATCGCGCGGCCGGTCGCGGTAACTGATGTCGCCACTATCCGCAGTTTTGATGCCCTCGATAATTTCAATCGTCGTCGATTTGCCGGCGCCGTTCGGCCCGAGCAGTCCGAAGCAATAGCCTTCCGGAATACCAAAGCTGATGCCGTCCACAGCCTTGAGCTCACCATAGGACTTGGTGAGGTCGCGGACTTCTAGAAGATACTGACTCATGAATCGTGCTTGTCGGCAGGTCGCAGACGCGTTGGCAGAGTATTCCCGGGACACGCCGTGAATACATCCATGTAGGCTCGACGACAGCTTCCG
>JBFJYC010000333.1:0-2887 GCA_041622815.1 Spongiibacteraceae bacterium
CCGATGGGTGGCGACATCATGCATTTTGGTGGCGGTCAGACAGAGGTCCGGATCGAATTGGAACCGGGCATGCATACCTTGCAGTTAGTGCTCGGTAATCATTTACATATTCCGCATTCGCCGATGGTCTTCTCTGAGCCGGTGACGGTTTTCGTCCGCTAAATTTCCCCACGGATTTTCTCGCGGTACAAACGCGGCGGAATGCCGGTTGTCTTTGTAAACAATCTCGAAAAATATAAAGGGTCGTCGTACCCGACTGCGGCGCTGACTGCGGTAATGCTCATATCCGTGGTATCCAATAATTCGCAGGCGCGTTCGATTTTCATATGTAAAAAATGTTTTATCGGAGAATACCCGGTCAGCTCGCGGTACTTTGTCGAAAAATGAAATTTCGAAAGATTTGCCAGCGTCGCGAGATCTTCAAGCTTCAATGTCTGATCAATATTGGCGCGCATATAGCGCTCTACTTCTGCAAAATTCATTGAGCGGTGAGTCGCTGCATCGGCCAGCTTTTTTTCCAGCGCTGCTGCGGTAATAATCTTGCGGAGCAGGTTTGCGGCATGGATAAAATTGATACTTAAATAGCCGGTCAGCCGGACCTGCAAAAGGTCCTCGAAGTCCCGGGTGAGGCCGGCGACCTGCTGAATCGGTTGTAGCATCACCGAGTTCAGATCGCCCAGCAGTGACACAAATTCACCCGCCAGCGTGCCTTCGAAGTGGCACCAGTAGATACTCCAGGGGTCAGACTGGTCTGCGTGATAGCGGTGAGATATCCCCGCCGGTAACAGCAACAGTTGATTCTTCGCAATACGCAGGCAGGTGTCCCCGGCCTCGAGATGACCGGCACCGTTAGCGCAGAAAATCAGCAGATGGTTGTCGTGACTTGCTCTGGTCATCGTATGTCCGGCGGCGACCGGATAGAAACCGATCGCGGTCGGGTAACAGCCGCGAGCGATTGGGTTGGCGCGCAGTTCCCGCAGCATGAAGTCCGGTGTTAGGATTCGGGCACCGTGCATCGGCAGTGGCCATTGTGAAGGTTTGCTCATGATTACCGGTGCCCGCGATGATTCACAATATAGTCCATCAAATCCGCAACTTTCTCAATTCTGGCGGGCCTGTACAGTGCTAAAGTAGCAATATCTTTATAATAATCCGGAGTCAGGAATGGGTACTACAGCCGCAGACAGTAATTCTCCCGAAGCGGAGGAAATGCGTCAGTTGATTGTCCGCTCAAGAGTAGCGCAGGCTGCGATAGAGCATTACAGCCAACAGCAGGTGGATGAGCTGATTACGGCCATGGTCTGGGCAGTGGCCAAGCCCGGTGTTGCCGAAAGGATCGCGCAGTTCACCGTTGATGAAACGCAACTGGGTAATTACGAGGGCAAATTTCTCAAGATCTCCCGTAAAACCCGTGCCACCCTGATGGATATTATCGAAGATAAATCCGTTGGCGTGATTGAAGAGGACAAAGCCCGGAATATTGTGAAAATCGCTAAGCCTGTGGGCGTCATTGGCGCGCTGGCGCCGACGACAAACCCCGAGGCTACGCCGGTAATCAAAGCGATCTCTGCAGTCAAAGGCCGTAATTCAATCATTATTGCACCGCACCCCCGTGCGAAGCTGACCAATAAATTGATCTGTGATTTGATGCGCGAAGCGATCGTAAAAATGGGCGCGCCGGCAGATCTGGTCATCGGCATCGAATCGCCGTCGCTGGAGTTGACCAATGAGCTAATGGCGCAGTGCGACCGCGTGCTGGCTACGGGCGGCACGGCAATGGTTAACGCTGCCTATTCAAGCGGCACACCGGCGCTGGGGGTGGGTGTCGGCAATGCGGTAATAACTGTTGATGACACGGCAGATCTTAAAGATGCTGCCGAGAAGATCAGAATTTCGAAGACGCTGGATCTGGCGGCTTCCTGCTCCGCAGACAATTCAGTGTTGCTGTTTGAATCGATATATGACGAGATGCTGGAATTGTTGCAGGCGGAAGGCGGCTACCTGTGTTCGCAGGCTGAAAAGGATCTGTTGCAATCGATTCTCTGGGAAAACGGCAGCCTGTCTACCCGGATTGTCGCGCAACCGGCAGCGCGCCTGGCAGAAATGGCCGGCATTACACTGCCGGAAGGGAAATCGTTCTTTATGGTGACCGAGACCGGTACCGGCCCTGATTTTCCGTTTTCCGGAGAGAAACTGTCGGTGGTCATGGCGGTCTATAAAGTCCCTGATATAGAAGCGGCGATCAGGCTGACAAATGCCATTCAGGAGTATCAGGGCCAGGGGCATTCCTGCGGTATGTACTCACATAGCGATGATCATATTATGCAGTTTGCGCTGAACACCCGTACCTCGAGAGTGATGGTGAACCAACCGCAGGCGGCGTCGAACAGCGGCAACTTGTGGAACGGTATGCGCCAGACTTTTTCATTGGGCTGCGGTTCCTGGGGTGGTAACGGCACCAATAACAATATTACCTGGCGCGATCTGATTAATGTGACCTGGGTCTCCAGACCGTTAGCGGTTACAAAACAGTTGCCGCCGGATGAAGAATTATTTGCCAGCGTAATAGACCGGCTCGACGGAGCAGGGCAATAGACTATGGACTTTTCACTTAACGACGATCAGCAGGCATACGCCGACAGCGCCAGAGCATTTGCGCGTGGGGTGTTCGCGCCGAACGCGGCGCGCTGGGATGCCGAGCATCACTTCCCCAAAGCCGAGTTACGTCAGGCCGGCGATCTGGGTTTTATGGGTATGTATACCCCGGAGCATGCCGGCGGCTTGAATATGCCGCGTCTTGATGCGTCGATTATTATCGAGGAGTTGGCATCGGGCTGCACTTCCACCGCGGCGTTTTTCTCGATTCACAATATGGCCACCCCCATGA
>JBFJYC010000334.1:0-2882 GCA_041622815.1 Spongiibacteraceae bacterium
CATTTGATGCCACCATCACCTCGGCTAAATCCAACTTCAGCAGGCTGCCGAACGCGACCAGCAGCACCATGTGTACGCCAAGCATTACCACTATAAACATCAGCATCGGCAACGCCACATCAATAACCGCTGCGATATCGGCACCGGCGGCGATGACGCCGAAAAACAGATACATAAAAAACGTACCGATTTCGAACTCGCCGCTGACTTGCGCGACCAGCGGCTTCGCAAAATTAGCGACCAGCAGTGTGAGTACAGTGACCGTAAGAATAAATATGCTGTCGATGCCCAGTGCACTGACAATGGCTTTGCTGACACCACAAATCACCGCGCTGATGGCGATCCCGGTCGCAAGCCCCTGCAATGACAGCGGCGCTGTTTGCACAAGCTGATCTGAAAAAGTCGTCTTGTTGCCGTCATTGCCCAGATATTCGGAGGGCATACCATCGCGCACAAATCGCAGCAGAGGCAGTGCCATGAGCAGCATCAGAAACACGACGGCACCCAAGGTGTCGGCAGAGAGCGCGGCGACGTAGAGATCGGAGTTTTCAAAACCGACTGCCTGTGCGGTAGAGACGAAATTCAGCGAGCCGCCGATATAGCTGGCGGCGAGTATGCCGCTGATCTGTGCTTCTGCTTCACCCAGATCCATTACCGCGGCACCGGCAAAGGCGCCGGCTATGGTCACGCCGGTTGCCAGCAAAAAAGCGACGAGCATCGGGCCGGTTTCTTTGAAAACTCTGTTCAGGTCGGCGCGTAACAATAACAGTGGAATCGCGAGCGGCACCAGCACCGAGGAGATGACTTTATAAATCGGGGCGGCGTAGGGGATAAGCCCGGAATTTGACAGCACGATGGTGCCCGCCATGATCATCAGTGTCGCTGACAGCGCACTGCCAATGCGTGATCGCTCAGCATAAATAGCTGCCACCACCACCAGCATTAACACCGCCAGCAACCCAAAAGTATTGTCAGCTGAAATCAGCGCCATATTCCATTCCCGAATTTGATCAGGGCGCCAGTCTAGCAAGGCAGCTGTCAGCTGCCTATCAATGGGCCGCGCGGCCGATGCTGTGTATAGTATTGTTTTTAATTATCTTCGGTGCGCATTGCTTCGTGTCGGTAAACTTCCCATTGAAAGTGCTTCATGTTGCGTCCGGTGATTTATGGGCCGGTGCCGAGGTACAGTTGTTGACGCTGGTTCGCGAACAAATGGCCATGCCCGATGTCGATGTGCAGGTTGCGTTGATGAATGACGGCGAGGCGGCCACGCGGATGCGCGCGCTCGGCGTGCCCTTGCATATTTTCGATGAATCCATACTCAGTACACGGGCGTTGATCCGCGGTCTGCACGATCTGCTTTGGTATAACCGCCCCCATATTATTCATACCCACCGCAGTAAAGAGAACGTACTGACCGCAATCGCCAATCTGAGTGCCTACCGCGCACCGAGCGTGCGCACTGTACACGGTGCCGCAGAGTACGAGGGTGGTATCCGTCAGTACGTTATTCGCTTCGCCGACTGGTTTACCGGCGCGTTTCTCCAGCAGCGGCTTATTGCGGTCTCCGCGGATTTGGCCGGCCGGCTGAATGCGCCGTTTCACACCAATAAGATTCGAGTTATACACAATGGTGTCGACGCTGCAGCTTTGGCGCCGTTACGCCGGCAGCGCAAGTCAGCTGAAAAACATATCGGCATTGTCGGCCGGCTACAGACAGTCAAGCGTGTCGACCTGTTTATCGATATGGCGGCGCGCATGCTGGCGGATGAGGGTGAGCAGAAATTACACTTCGATATCTACGGTGACGGGCCGCTGCGCACGCAATTGCAAGCCAGAGTTGCCGGCCCCGCACTCAGTGCACGGCTGACGTTTCACGGCCACTGCGATGATATTTATCCGCGTATCGCCGCTTTGGACTGTCTGGTGATGTGTTCCGATCACGAAGGTTTGCCGATGACCTTGTTGGAATCATTGGCGTTGGGCGTGCCCGTGGTTGCGCATGCCGTCGGAGGTATGCCGGAATTGCTGAGAGAGCAGACCGCCTGCCGGTTGGTTGAGCAGCATACGGCGCAGGCCTATGCCGCGGCGGTGTTCGACGTGCTGCGCCAGGCACCGGGTGATGAGATTAGCTTGCCGGAGGAATTTAGTGCCGCGCAAAATGCCCGGCTTACGGTTGATCTCTACCGCGAATTGCTTGCCAGCGCGTAAGCGATCAGACGGCGGAGAATTTTGTCCTTGATATTCAATTCACCGTCCAATCCTAATTTGGCCAGCGCAGTAACCGCAGCCGGTGCCCCGGTGTCGGCTTTCAACACGGCTTTGAGTATCGCCAGCGGACCGCTGCTTTGGATGGTCGCAGCGTTGCGCAGCAGTTTGGCTAAGGCGAGTTCTTCATCGCTAAAGTCACAGCCGCCTGGGTAGGGTGGCAGCAGTGCCGAACGTTTCGCCCGGGCCAGCTTTTGGGTGACGGTTGCCGGCAGATTGTTGCGTGCATCTTCGGGGATAACATAGTCCGCGCCGATTTTTCCGGCAGCCAATGCATCTTTGACTAATTGCTGCTGAAAACGGGAGTCGGCAATTTCGATCAGTGCCGCGGCGACTTCGCTATCGGTTTTCGAGCGTAAATCCGCGATGCCGTATTCAGTCACAACAATGTCCCGCAGATGCCGCGGAATAGTACAGCTGCCATAGTTGGTGACGACATTCGATTCTATGCCACCGCTGTGTTCGCGCACTGCCCGGATCATCAGCACTGAGCGGCCGGTTTGCAGATGGTGTGCCATCGCCACAAAGTTGTACTGGCCACCAACACCCGACAATACGCGGCCGTCCTCTAAAGTGTCGCTAACGACAGCACCGTTGACCGATACCTTCAGCCC
>JBFJYC010000335.1:0-2873 GCA_041622815.1 Spongiibacteraceae bacterium
CTTCGGCACCATCGCGCTGGTGCTGGGTAGTTTTACTTTCAGTAATTCGCTGGAACATGAATCGGGATTGCTTACCGTCACCGTTATGGGTATCGCGCTGGGCAATATGAAGGATATTCATGTCGAAGACATCCTGTCCTTCAAGGAAAACCTTACCCTGTTGCTGATTTCCATGCTGTTTATTCTGCTGGCGGCACGCATCGAACTGGATCTACTGATTGCCATTGGCTGGCCGGCCATCGCGCTGATCATCACGATGCAAGTAATCATCCGGCCGGCGGCGGTCTGGCTGTGCTGCCTCGGCAGCGATCTCAACTGGCGTGAGCAGTGGCTGATTGCCTGGATCGGCCCCCGCGGTATTGTCGCCGCAGCAGTGAGCAGCCTGTTCGCACTAAAGCTGGAGCAGCATGGCGTTGCCCGCGCCGAAGAGCTGGCGACCCTCACCTTCGCCGTCATTATCGGTACAGTGCTGCTGCAAAGCCTGACCTCTACGCTGCTGGCCACGGTCCTGCGGGTGCGCGAACCATCACCGCGCGGCGTGTTGATCGGCGGCGCCAATAAAGTCGCGCGGGCACTGGGCGAAGCACTCGACAAAAACGGTATCGCGGTAATGCTTGTGTCGGCGAACTACGAGCATGTAAAAGAAGCCCGCCAGCAAGGTCTGCCGGTATTCTACGGCAACCCGATCTCCGGCCATGCCGATACCCATCTGGATCTTGTCGGTATCGGCAGGATGTTGGCGGTATCGCCCTATCGTGAAGAAAACGTGCTGGCCAGCTTGCGCTACCGACCGGAATTCGGGCGCGATAATATTTTTGCTTTGAAAACCACCCGCGAATCAAACGTCAGCAGCGACAAAACCGCTATTTCCGACGCCCACAAAGGACACTACCTTGCCGGCGGCGATCTTAACTACCGTAAGTTTCTGGACGCGCTGAATCAGGGCGCCACGATTAAAACCACTAAATTGACCGATGCATTCGGCTGGACTCAGTACTGCTCGGCTGCTAGCGCTGAGTACTACCCGCTGTTTGCCCTCGACAAGCGCCAGCGTTTGAATTTATTTACTGAAAAATACACCTTCCTACCTGATACCGGCTGGTCGATTGTCAGCTTGGTATACCCTGAAACAGAAAAAGAAACGGTAATTGAACATGCGAGTATGGCACCTGCCGGCTAATCAACTTTCACCCCTGCGCGATGCGCTCACCCGCACCCTGCTCGCACTAACAATCACCTCCGGCGCCAGCGCAGAGATCATTGAGGACGTGCTGGTGACCGCAACCCGCGACGGCCGCGACTCGCGCGATCTCGCGGCGACGATCAGCCGTATCAGCGGCGACAGTATTGAGCACGCCGGTCATACCCATATCGACGAAATCAGCGCCCGGGTACCCGGGGTCTGGATTAGCCGCGGCAACGGTCAGGAACACCTGACTGCGATCCGCTCCGGCGTGCTCACCGGGCCCGGTAGTTGCGGCGCTTTTTATATGGCCGAAGACGGTATTCCGTTGCGCGCACCCGGCTTCTGTAACGTCAACCAGCTGTTTGATGCCAATACCGAACAGGCCGGTGCGATCGAAATTCTGCGCGGCCCCGGCACCGCGGTGCACGGATCAAACGCCGTGAACGGTGTTGTCAATGTACTCGCCGCAATGCCTGACAACAGTGGCAGCCGCCTGTCACTGGAGCATGGCCGCCACGACTACAACCGGATAAAGCTGGATTACAACAGCGCGGAAAATGGCGTCAGAATCACCGCGAACAGTACTTCCGATGGTGGTTTCAAAGAAGACTCAGGCTTTGATCAACAGAAGCTGAGTGTTCGTCATGTCCGCAACGGTGCAGTCTGGCAAACGGTGAGCGGTGTTACCGCGACCAATCTGAATCAGGAGACGGCTGGTTATGTGCAGGGCGATGACGCCTACAAGGATAAATCCCGCCGCGATGAAAACCCGAACCCCGAAGCCTACCGTGACAGCAACAGTGTCCGCGGTTTTGTGCGCTTCAGCCGCGATCTCGACAAGGACCGGCAGTTGGTCATCACACCCTTTGCAAGACACACGGAAATGCAATTTTTACAGCACTTCCTGCCGGGAACGCCGCTGGAAGAAAACCGTCATTACAGCGCTGGCCTGCAAACGACGCTGTATCAGGAAACCGGCATCGGCCGAATCCACAGCGGCTTTGATATCGACCTCAGCCGCGGACAACTCGAGCAATCCCAGTCCGCTGCAACTTCGGGGTCATTCCCGACCGGGCAGCACTACGATTACCAAGTTGATGCCATTAATATCGGCTGGTTCAGCGGTATTCAGGGCGCGCTCAACACTAAAACCGCCTTCGATGCCGACCTGCGTTTTGAAGTGCAGGACTATCGCTATGACAATCGTATTCTCGACGGCAACACCGCAGACGACGGGTCTCCATGCCCGCCGGGCTTCAGCGGTCCTGCGCCCTGCCGCTATGCCCGCCCCGCCGACCGCGATGACCGCTTTCACAATGTCTCTGCTTCGCTCGGTGTGATTCACGATCTAAACGAGAAACAGCAGTTGGTGCTGCGCGCAGCGCAGGGGTTCCGCGCACCGCAAACCGCCGAGCTCTACCGGCTGCAAGCCAACCAGCTCAACGCATCGCTGGACTCGGAAGAACTCGCCAGTGTTGAGATAAGTCTGCGTAGCCACTTTACCGGCGGGCAGTTCGACATCACCGGCTATTGGATGGAAAAGAACAACGTGATCATTCAAACCTCCGACCGGGAAAACTTGTCAGACGGAAAAACCCGCGGCCGTGGCATCGAGTTCGATGGCAGCACCCGCTTGAGTGACAGCCTCAAACTCGCTATACAAGGAAGCTTTTCAAGACACCAATAC
>JBFJYC010000336.1:0-2866 GCA_041622815.1 Spongiibacteraceae bacterium
CCGCAGCATGGTGGTGACCCGACAACGCGTGGCAAATCAGAATTGCGTTGCTGCAGTCGCTGTTGAGTTCGCCATAGGTTTCGTAAACGATGTCGTATTCCGCAAGTTCGCGACCACAGGAGAGCGGCAGCGGCGTGTCGAAGTGCGCGGTCTGTGGCGTGACAATGCCTACCGAATCGGGAGCAGCTTTGTTCATTGCTGTCTCAGATACCAAAAACCAGTGCCGGATGCAGGCCGCTGTTGACCGCAAGATGCCGGAGCACAATCTGAACGACGTTAATACACAAAAACAAAATGATAGGTGACAGATCCATACCACCGATCGGGGGTACCAGTTTGCGAAACGGCTTCATTACCGGCTCGGTGATCTGCTGCAGCAGGGACGCCGCCGGGTGATAGGTGCCGGGCGCAATCCAGCTGAGGATAATATTGGCGAGCACCGCATAGAAATAGACGCTGACGGTGGTTGCGACTACGCCGAGCAGCGACCAGTACAGCAGGCTTAACACAGGCGGAAGCTGTGCTGACAGAACCAGTAAAATAGAGCAAATCGCCAGCGCCTGAATGATGATCGCAATGACCACACTGGCGGTATCGAGCCTGCCGAAGGCCGGTATAAATCTGCGCGCAGGGAGTAGCAGCGGGTTGGTTACCTTCACCAAAAATTGCGAGATGGGATTGTAGAAGTCCGCGCGGGCCCACTGCAGCAGCAGTCTCAGAATAAACGCCAGCATGGCCATGCCAAACAGCGTTTGCAGCAGTAGGTTACCGATTTCAGAGATTGCGTTCATAAATTGTCAGTTCGTCAGTATTGTCCGGCGTTAGTTCAGTCGGCCGACCATTCGTCGGCGAGGCTCAGGGAGCGGTCACGGGCGGCGGTCAGCGCGCTGCGCATCAGGCCGCTGAAGTCGGCATCGGCCATGGCCTTAAGCGCGGCTTCGGTGGTGCCGCCGGGGGAGGTGACGCGGCGTCTGAGCTCGGCGACATCGACATCGCTGCTGCAAGCCATAGCCGCGGCACCGCGTGCGGTTTGCAGCGTCAGTTCGCTTGACTGCTGCCGGGACAGCCCGAGCTCGACGCCGATCTCGGTCATCACTTCCATCAGGTGAAAATAATAGGCCGGCCCGCTGCCGGAGAGCGCGGTGACAGCATCGAGTTGGGATTCCTGGTCCACCCACAGGGCGGTGCCGGCGGCGCGCAGTATTTCTTCTGCCGCGGCTTTATGTGCTGTGGAAACGCGGTTATCGCCGAACAGTGCGGCAGCGCCCTCGCCGATCAGTGCCGGCGTGTTCGGCATGCAGCGCACGATCGGTGTGTCTTCGCCAAGCCAGCGCTGCAGGGCACTGACCGGAATGCCGGCGGCAATAGAGATAATCAGGGGTCTTGCCGGGCGCACATAATCGCTGATTGAGGCGGCAGCCTCCGCCATGACCTGCGGCTTTACCGCCAGTACAATAATGTCGCTGCCATCGACGGCAGTCATATTGTCGGTGCTGCAGCGGACATCACCCAGCGCTTTGAGGCGCGCGTGGCTTTCGATGACCGGGTCGCTGACGCGGATACCCGCAGCATCACGCCCCGAATTGATCAGGCCGCCGATGATGCTGGCGGCCATATTGCCGCCGCCGATAAATGCTATGGATTGCTTGCTCACGTAGAGGATGTTCCGCGGGAATCAGCGCGGGAGTATATCAGCCGATAGCGGCGCTGGCAGCGGGCCCGCGGGTCGATATTCTAGGTTTTCAGTCGCGGTCCGAACAGCGCGCTGCCGACACGTACGATGGTCGATCCGCAGGCGACCGCTGTTTCAAGGTCGTCCGACATGCCCATCGACAGTGTATCCAGCCCGGCAGTGGGCAATTGGTTGCGCAGTTGCGCCAGCATTTCATCCAGTTGCCGGAATAACGGCGCCGGATCACCCTGCTGTGGCGGAATGGTCATCAGACCGCGCAATGTCAGTCGCGGCAGGGACACCGCCAATTTGGCCAGCTGGGCAAGCTCCGTTATATCACAGCCGGATTTTTGCGCTTCGCTGGCGAGGTTCACCTGCAGACAGACTTGCAGCGGCGCTAGTCCGGCCGGCCGCTGTTCCGACAGGCGCCGCAGCAGTTTGGCGCGGTCTACCGAGTGCACCCAGTCAAAGGCGGCGGCGATGTCGCGGGTCTTATTGCTTTGCACCGGGCCGATAAAATGCCAGCGCAGCGGGCTCAGGTCGCTGAGCTCGGCTTGTTTTGCCAGCGCCTCACTCAGGTAGTTCTCACCGAAATCGATCACGCCGAGATGATGGGCAACACGCAGTGCTGCCGCGGGCTGGCCCTTGCTCGCAGCGAGTAAGGTGACAGACTGAGGCGCCCGCTGGTATTGTTGCACGGCATTGGCGATCCGCCTGCGCACCACCTCCAGTCGTTGGGCGAGAGTGTCGCTGTCATTCGCTGCTGTCATCAACAATAAATCCTCCGGGGCAAGCAATGGATATTACCGAGTTACTGGCGTTTAGTGCGAAACAAGGCGCCTCCGACTTGCACCTGTCGGCGGGATTGCCGCCGATGATTCGTGTCGACGGCGATGTGCGCCGCGTGAATGTGCCGCCGATGGAGCACAAAGAAGTGCTGGCGCTGATCTACGAAATCATGAACGACAAGCAGCGTCGCGATTTCGAAGAGCATCTGGAATCGGATTTCTCCTTCGAGGTGCCGGGCGTGGCCCGCTTCCGGGTTAACGCATTTAACCAGAACCGCGGGGTCGGTGCGGTATTCAGAACGATTCCTTCTGAAGTGCTGAGTATGGAACAGCTCGGTATGGGTGAGGTATTCCGCAAGATCAGCGACTTCCCCCGCGGCGTGGTACTGGTGACCGGGCCGACCGG
>JBFJYC010000337.1:0-2860 GCA_041622815.1 Spongiibacteraceae bacterium
CAGAAGTCCGCAGCATTTATCGACACCCACGACTTCGACGGCGATGGCTTTCAGGAAATCGTGCTGTCCACGCTGATTGAAAGAGGTGAAGGTCCGCCGAGTCCCGCCCATCGTGGGGCACTGCGGATTTTCTACGCGGAACCAAAAACACTGGCCGGCCCCTGGCAAGAAGAAATTGTTATCAGCCTCGATGACCCGGAAGGATTTCCGTTCATCAACACGCCGCAGGTTACCGATGTCGACGGCGATGGTGTCGGCGATATTATTGTGCAAACCGGATTTTTAACTACAGCCGGCGGCGCCCATTTCTGGCAAAAATGTGAACTTGGCAATCAAACATGCAACATCAGAGATTTCGCGCCGGCGCCGGGACAGTTCAACCAACGGCACTATTTTGACGACCAGAAAACACGCACTGCGACCAGCAATGGCTATTACTGGCACGAATCCGGGCAAGCCGATCTGAACTGTGACGGTTTGATGGATATCGTCACCACCTCGTCGAATGACACCAATCAAAATGTGCCGGCGGGTTACCGGGTGGAGTGGTACCGACAAACCAGCCAGGGGCAATTTGAATACGATGAAATTGTCAGCGGCGTCGGCGGGGTGTTTATCAAGCTGCACGACGTCGATGGCGACGGCGATCAGGACATTGTGCTGAGTCAGTTTTTCCAGCCGCCTGAGGATGCATCGCTACTCTGGCTGGAGAATGTACAGACCAGCAATCCTGACAATACCTGTTCCAACACCTGGGTGCGCCATAATATCGATAGCACAATCGGTCTTGGCTATCACCTGGAGTTTGTCGATATCGACAATGATAATGATCCCGAGCTGATCGCCGGCAATCACAACAACACCGGCGATGACAAAAAAGACGGTGACCCGCGTTGGCGGGATGACGACGGCAATATTGCTGTACCGTCGGGCGTCTATATCTTTGAGGTGCCCAACGACCCGCGCACTGCAACACAATGGGAAAGGCGCACCATAGTCGAAGGCTTATGGACCACACTCGCCTACTCTAACCCCGCGAGCCAGGGCGTACCCGGCATATTTAACGTCGGCGATATCGACAATAACGGCCTGCTCGATCTGGCGCTACCGGGCGATGGCAACGATTGTCTGTACGGATTGATGCAGCAAACCGACGGCAGCTGGGTGACCGAGGAAATTGCCGCTGCCAAACAGTTTGGCATGGCGATCATTACGGACATCGATAATGATGGTGAAAATGAAATCGTCGCCGCTCAGCACAACTCGCTTGATGGTGCGGAACAGCAGGGCAACCCGGTATTTCCGAATGGCATGCTCTCGATTTATAAACGCAACTAGACACTCTCTATTTGCAAGTTCCGGCGCAGTCTTTGCGCATTGCGGTAGCCCTCAATGCTCATCATCAGCAACGCGGTCCAGACAAAGGCGAAGGTGATCAGTTGCTGCCGTTCCAGCGTCTCACCGATTACGGTTAGTGCCAGCACAAACATCAGACTGGGACCGATGTACTGGAGCATCCCCAATAGAAAAAACGGAATGCGGACCACGGCGTAGGAAAAAGCTAGTAACGGTAATGTAGTCACCACGCCGGCACTCAGAATCAACGCGTTGAGGCGCGTAGAATTGCTGAGCAGATCCGAGGTCGGCGTATCCAGCAACAGCCAGGACATCAAAGCAACCGGCAACAGCAATCCGGTCTCCACCAGCAAGCCGGAGGCGGACTCGAGATTGACACGCTTGCGCAACAAACCATAAACACAAAAAGTGCCGGCAAGCCCCAACGCCACCCACGGCACCGAACCGTATTTGATCAACTGTATTAATACACCGCAGGCAGCAAGTGCGACGGCAAGCGCTTGCAAGCGGGTCGGCCTCTCGCCGAAAAACCACAAGCCGAGCGCAACGTTAAACAGCGGATTGATATAGTAGCCAAGGCTGGCTTCCAGCAGGCGCTCATTGGTCACCGCCCAGATAAAGATCAGCCAATTGCCGCCGATCAGCAAAGCGGTCAGCGCCAGCAAGCCCAGCTTGCGCGGTTGCTGCAAAAGCAAGCGTAGACGCCCTGCTTGTCCGGCGAACCAAACCACAACCAGCATTAATCCGAATGACCAGATCACGCGGTGCATCACGATCTCGATCGGCGGCACCTCGGCTACCGCATAGAAATAAAGCGGCGCGAAGCCCCACATTCCGTAGGCTGCGATGGCGGCGAGCACGCCGCGGTTAGTGTCAGATATCAGCGGGCCAACGCCTCTTCCACCTGCGCTAAACGCTCTTTGCCGAAAAACATCTCATCGCCGACAAAAAAAGTCGGCACACCAAACACTCCGCGCAGCACCGCAGCATTGGTATTTTCCAGCAGCTGCGCTTTCACTGCGGGATCCTGCGTCTGCGTGAGCAGTGCCGCCCCGTCCAGACCGGCATCGTCGAGTACCGAAGTAAAGATCTCCGGGTCGTCCATCTTCAGTGACCGCTCCCACATCGCCGCGTAACACGCGTCCAGATAGGCAGGAAAGGATTCCGATTGTTGTGCGGCGACAGCGCCGCGCATCATCAATAGCGTGTTGACCGGAAAGTACTCATTAAACTTAAAGGCGGTCAGCCTGTGCTTGTCGATAAAGCGCTGCATCTCAAGCTGCTCATAGGCAAGCTTGGCGCTGACATTGGCAAATGCCAGCATCGGCGGCTGATTGCCGCTGGCTTTAAAAATTCCACCCAGCAGACACGGACTCAACTCGAGTTCGGCGCCGCTGCGTGCGATTACGTCCGACAGGACTTTGTGCACCAGATAGGCATTGGGACTACCGAAATCAAAAATATACTCTAGCTTGGCCATTTCTTTTCCTACCAGTTTTCACGC
>JBFJYC010000338.1:0-2857 GCA_041622815.1 Spongiibacteraceae bacterium
GTCATAAATTACAATTTGCCTGTGCCGGAGCGGGTCAGTTTTGAATGAAATTCAGAGTGAATGCAGCGCTGCAATCTTAGCGGTTTTTTACAGGTCGCGGTATCCGGCGTCCGGCGCAGTCCGAAGTGTTATTTGAAAAATGGGAGTTAACTTGGCAGAGCAATCAAAGCGCATTTGTGTGATCACCGGCGGCGCCAGAGGTATGGGTGCGATAACCGCGAAGGCACTGGCGCAACAGCAGTTCCATGTTGTGATTGCAGACTGGGAAGGCGAGGCGGGGCAGCGCACAGTCGCGGACATCAATCGCGATAGCCCCGGTGCAGCAGCGTTCCGCTATTGCGATATGTCTGATTTGAGCTCGGTACGTGCATTTGCCGAATATGTAACAAGCAATTACCCCCGCGTGGATGTACTAATTAATAATGCAGGCATCACCTGGCCGGAACGCCGTTTCAGTGTCGACGGGCACGAAATGCACTTCGCAAGCTGTCATTTAGGCCATTTTTTACTGACACAATTATTGCTACCGTCGCTTCGTCAAGCTGAGGCAGCGAGGATTCTTATCGTATCCTCGGACGGGCACAAAGCAGCGCCGGCAGTGAATTTTGAAGATCTCAGTAATGCAGAGCTTTGGCGCGCCGGGAATGTATCTCACAGTGCGGCGTTTCGTGCCTATGCACACGCCAAGCTTTGTAACTTATTGTTTATGCGGGAGCTGCATGAGCGCCTGCAGGGCTCGTCGATCACCGTGAATGCTATTTCGCCCGGGTATTTTGTGAATACCGGCATCCACCGAGAGATGAAAGGCATTTTTAAGTTAGGTGCCTGGCTGGTGTTCTCACTGGGCAGTTTAATGGGGCTGAATACCGCAGAAAAAGGCGCCAGGACGCATATCTGGCTGGCAACATCGGCGCAAGTGCAGGGAGTTTCCGGCAGGTATTTTCAGGCTTGCAAAGAGCGGGAAAGCAGCGCGGCTGCACAGGATATGACGGCAGCAAAACGGCTGTGGGACCTGAGTGAGCAGCTTACCGCGGCTTAGCTATGGTGTAGCGCACAATAAAATACCCGTTCAGCGCGAATAATGCGCGGCGGGTGGTAGACGATTGAAGGATAAGGGACGGAGCCCTTTAGTATGGATGTATACGTCGCAAGACAGCCGATATTTGACCGCAAGAAAAGAGTGGTTGCTTATGAGTTGCTGTTTCGCGGCGGTATGCTCAATGCAATGCCCGATGTTGACGGCGATGCCGCGACCGCAAAAGTGCTGTCGACTGCGTTCTTTAATATCGGGCTCGATTCATTGAGCGCAAGGCTGCCGGTCAGTATCAACTTCACCCAGGATCTGCTCGAGAAAGAAATTCCTCTTTTACTGCCGGAGGGGGTTTCTACCATCGAGGTGTTACCGGATGTGCTGCCGTCGGAGAAGGTTATCGAGTGCTGTAAGAAAATCGCCCGCGCCGACTATCATTTGCTGATCGATAATATTACTGAGAACGACCCCCGCGAGCCGCTGCTGCAGTATGCCGACAGCGTAAAAATCGATGTACTAAATAATGATGATGAAGCCGTGATGCGGCTGGTCGCGCAGTGCCGTGCGGCGGGCAAGATGCTGGTTGCCGGTAAGGTGGAGTCGCCGGATGATTTCAAGCGCTGCGTTGAGTTGGAGTTCGATCTGTTTCAGGGCTATTTCTTCAGCAAGCCCAAGGTATTTACCGGCAGTGATCTGTCTGCGTCACAGCTCAGTCTGATGCAAATACTGACCGAGGTGAATAAGCCGGAATTTGATTTCGAGGCATTGGAAGTCATGCTGACCCGCGATGTGGCAACCTCCTATAAGTTATTGCGTTATATGAACTCCTCATTGTTTAAACGACACCGGCAGATCAAATCGGTCAAGCACGCGATGGTATTGCTCGGGCAGGCGGAAATCCGCCGGTTTTTGTCGCTGGTCGTGACGTCCACTCTGGCCGGAGACAAGCCCGATGAGCTGATGCGTAACGCCTGCCTGAAAGCGCGGTTCGGTGCGCTGATTGTCGGCTCGCGGCGCGGTTCATGTACCGCGGAGGAAATGTTTACCACCGGCCTGTTCTCCAATATCGATGCGATTCTCGATCAGTCGATCCATGAAGTGATGGGTAAATTGCCGCTGCAGCAGAATATTAAAGATGCGTTGCTCGAAGGCAGCGGCGAACTGGGTGAGCTCCTGTCTTTGATTAACGCTTATTTGCGCGGGCGCTGGGATTTGGTGGCGTATCATTCGGAGCAGCTGCGGGTACACGAGCCGTCACTGCATGCGTTCTATGAGGAAGCCTGTGAATGGGCGAATGAGCTGTTTTAGGACAAAAGCTGTCCGGTTTCTGCTAAGTTAAGTACCAATTGCCCGCCGCGTCCGGTTCAGACGGCGGATCTAACCATAAGACGGAATAGTCACTTTGGAAGCGTTCATTGCCCGCCAGCCGATTTTCAACCGCAAGCAGTCGGTTGTTGCCTATGAGCTGTTGTTTCGTGGCGGCTTTCACAATTTTATGCCGGATATCGACGGCAGTGCGGCGACTGCAAAGCTACTCTCTACAGCATTTTTCAATATGGGGCTGGAGCAGCTCAGCGCGCACAAACCGGTATGGATTAATTTTACCCAGGAATTGATCGAAAAAGAGGTGCCGATGTTGTTGCCGCGCGAGAGCACGGTGATCGAATTGCTGGAAGATGTCGAGCCGACAGCAGCGGTTTTGAATGCCTGCCGGAAGTTTAAGGACGCGGGCTATACCCTGGCACTGGATGACTTCGTGGCCAATGATCTGACCCAGCCACTGATTGAAATGGCCGACATCATAAAAATTGATTTCATGGAAACAAC
>JBFJYC010000339.1:0-2854 GCA_041622815.1 Spongiibacteraceae bacterium
ACTCAATCGCAGGACGGTGGCACCTCAAAAGAAGATGTGGCCGCCGGTAATCGCTACTTTGGCGACTTGCTGATCAAACTCAATGAGCAGCCGCAGGTGGTCATTATGTTGGTGGAGGGCGCAGCCATCGGCGGTGGTCTCGGACTTTCCTGTGTCGCCGACGTCACTATTGTCGCGAAGGAAACCAAGTTCCGCCTCAGCGAAACCAGCCTCGGTATTCCCCCCGCCCAGATCGCGCCATTTGTCACCGAGCGCGTCGGACTGACCCATGCCCGGCGCCTGATGCTGACCGGTGCGCGATTTGCGGGCGAGGAGGCAGTGCGTGTCGGTATCGGCCATTTTCTGGCGGAAGACGCTGACGATATGGAACGTATTTGCGCCGAGGTTATCACGGACATCAAAGCCTGCGCGCCCGGCGCGAATGCAGTGACCAAATCCATTGTGTTTGAAGCTACGCGCCGGCCGCGGGCGGATGCGCTCGATTACGCCTCGCAAGGCTTTGCGGAATGCATGCTCAGTGAGGAAGGGCGCGAAGGTATCGCGGCGTTTGTGGAAAAACGAAAGGCCTATTGGGCGGACTGATTATGAATCGATTCAACAGCGTGCTGGTTGCCAACCGCGGTGAAATTGCCTGCCGGGTCATGCGTACGGCACAGTCTTTGGGATATCACACCGTGGCGGTGTATTCCGAAGCGGATGCGCAGGCGCCGCATGTGCACATGGCCGACGCCGCGGTCTGTATCGGCGCGGCGCCGGTAGGCGAATCCTATCTCGTAGCAGAGAAGATTATCGAGGCCGCGCGTAGCAGTGGCGCGCAGGCGATCCATCCCGGTTACGGGTTTCTGTCAGAGAATGCTCAGTTCGCCAAAGCCTGCACCGATGCCGGACTGGTTTTTATCGGCCCGGATGCCAATGCCATTGAAGTGATGGGCAACAAGGCAGAAGCCAAGCGCCGTATGATCGCCGCCGGCGTGCCCTGTGTGCCGGGTTATGAGGGCAAAGACCAAAGCGATGCCACGCTGCTGAGCGCGGCCGCGAAGCTCGGTATGCCGGTCATGGTTAAGGCCGCCGCCGGCGGTGGCGGTCGTGGCATGCGGCTGGTGGAAAACGAGTCAGAACTGGCCAATGCGATTAGCCAGGCGCGAGCCGAGGCAGAGAGTGCTTTCGGATCCGGCGAACTGATTTTAGAGCGGGCGGTAATCCGTCCGCGCCATGTTGAGGTTCAGGTATTTGGCGACGAGGCCGGCAATATCGTGCATCTGGGTGAGCGCGATTGCTCGGTGCAGCGCCGACATCAAAAAGTTGTTGAAGAGGCGCCGTGCCCGGTGGTGACGCCGGCGCTGCGTGAGCGTATGGGCGCGGCAGCGGTCGAGGCCGCGCGCAGTATTAACTATGTCGGTGCCGGGACGGTTGAGTTTCTGCTGGCAGACAGCGGCGAGTTTTATTTCCTCGAGATGAATACCCGGCTGCAGGTGGAGCACCCGGTCACCGAACTCATTACTCAGCGCGACCTGGTAGCGCTGCAACTACAGGTCGCACAGGGTCAGCCATTGGGCTTTGAGCAGCAGGATGTTGTTCTGTCCGGTCACGCCATCGAAGTGCGCCTGTACACCGAAGACCCCGCACAGGAATTTTTACCGATGTCGGGGCCGGTTGCACTCTGGAAGCCGGCTGCCGGGCCGGGCGTGCGAATTGATTGCGGCATCGCCAGCGGTCAGGATATTTCACCGTACTACGATCCGATGGTTGCCAAGATTATCGCCTCCGGGCCGGACCGGGAAACCGCGCGGCGCAGATTGGTGGAAGCGCTGCAACACACGGTGTTGTTCGGCACTAAAACCAACAAAGAGTTTCTCGGCGATTGCCTTGAGAATAAGGTCTTTATTTGCGGCGGGGCGACCACCGCATTTATCGGCGAACAGTTCGATGAGGCGGCGCTGAAAGGCTATCAACCAGCGTTCGCCGATTGTGCGGTTGCCGCGGTGGTTGAGATCGCTCAGGAATTTAATCGGGCGTTGGCCGGCAGCGTCATCGTCGGCGAACCGCTGAAAAACTGGTCCAGTACTGCTTCGCTGGTATCGCGAAAGCAGTATCGTTTTGGTGAGGACCTGTCCGACCTTTGGATAACCCCGCTCAGCGCTAATAGCTACCGGGTAACTTGCGGCGATGATGTCGCCGACATCGAAATGATCTCCTGTAGCGATGATACTGTTCACGTTGCCGTCAATGGTACGCAGCAAGTCGCATACTATTTATCGGACAACAACGGCCTGCATCTGTCTGTTGAAGGGCACTATGCGGTGTATCAGGATCTGATCAAACTGGCAGGTAAGGCGGATGCACAGGGCGGCGGCGGGCGTGTCGTCGCACCGATGCACGGGCTGCTGCTGGAAGTGCTGGTTGAGGCGGGCGATGTGGTCAGCGCAGGACAGCAGTTGGCGGTACTTGAGGCTATGAAAATGCACTATGAAATTCTCGCCGAAATCGATGGTACGGTACGGGAAGTCCTCGCGCTAGCGGGCACCCAGGTAGCGGCAGATGATGTCCTGCTTGAAATTACACCTAATGAAGAGGCCGATGCGGCATGACAATGAAACTCTGGCACTGCGCGGCTTCGCGTTCAATCCGTCCGTTTTGGACACTCGAAGAAATGGGTCTCGATTATGAACTCGAGGTCATGCCGTTCCCGCCGCGCTTTCTGCATGAAGGCTATACCGAATTAAACCCGATTGGCACGGTACCGTATTTCACTGACGGTGATGTCGTGATGACCGAGTCGGCGGGAATAAGCGAGTATCTGGTCAACAAATACGGTCCGACGCCGCTGGCGGTCACGACCGACGAAGCCGACTAC
>JBFJYC010000340.1:0-2852 GCA_041622815.1 Spongiibacteraceae bacterium
GCCCTTCTCCGGAGTGCCGGGCACGGGCTCGCCGCCCCCGGCCACCTGCTCGGCGCTCTTGATCGCGTAGTCGCGCTGGGCCGGCCAGATGATGAACCAGACGTTGAACCACATCAGCGTGCCCATCGCACCGCCGGTCAGGATGCGGGTCATGTAGGGATCGCTCAGCGCGACCCCGTTGTGCATCTTGCCGAACACGATGAACCAGCCCGTCAGGAAGGTGAACATCGCGCCCCAGCGGAACCACCACAACGCACGCGGTGCCAGCTTTTTAACCGCGTCAGCCTTGGCCGGGGCCTCGGCTTCTTTGAAGTATTCGCCCTGAACAAAGTTGAAGTAGTAGAGCAGTCCGATCCAGGTGATGCCGAAAAGCACGTGCAGCCAGCGGAACAGAACGTCAATGCTGATGAAATTTTCCATAAATGGTTCCCGTAGAGAGTCAAAGGGTGGAGTTCGATCGGGCTGCTGGTACGGCGAGCCCCCGATGAGCAAGCGCGGCGAGTATAGCAAATCCATTCTGAGGCAGAAAACCGCCTGAACAGCCGATGTTGTCTGTCGTCGGGGCCAGAATGTTGCGATAATCCGCGCGCCAGCCCATTACGCGGTGATCACAGGAGAGATTGTTGAGCAACGAATCGCAGGAACCGGTAATCAGCCTGTCTTTGGATGATGACGATATCGCGGGCTACCGCGAGCAAACCGCTAACCGGCCGCGGTTGAAAGATATTGATGCGGCTCCCGGCGGCGCCTCGAAAACGCTGGTGCTGTTGCTGCTGGTGTTGGTGCTGTTATCGGGTGCGGCGAGTTTTGCGATGTACCGTGCGATGACCGAGGCGCAGCGGGCGAACGCTGCGGCGCTGGCGACCGAGCAGTCCCGGATTGCGGCGCTGGAGCGCGCCATGTCAGCGACCGGCGAGAACATCAGCGAGCAGGAAACCGAGGTGAAGTCGGTGCTCAAGGATCTGGATCACGAAGTCCGCAAGCTCTGGGACAATGTCTGGAAGGCGGCCAAGATTCGCCTCGATGAGCATGACACCAAGATCGCCGCGCTCGAAAAAGACGCCAAAGGCACTGATGCCAAAGCCGAGGCTGCGAAAAAAGACATTGCCGCCGAGCGGCTCGCACGCGAGAAGCTGCAGGCGTCAGTCACTGCTTTGGAAACCGCCTTCAGTGACATCGACAAGATCAACCAGAGTCTGAAGGCGCAGGGTGAATCGATTAAGAATGCCAATACGAAAATTGCGGCACTGGGCAAGAAGATAGACGGCGCCGCCGGTGAGTCCGGCAATATGAGCGGTGAGATGACGGCGCTGACCGCACGGGTCAGCGAGAATGAGGAGTGGATCAAGTCCAACAACGCATTCCGCCGGCAGGTGATTAAAGATATCCGTCTGCTGAAGAAGCTGGTCGCTGAATTGCGGCGCGGCGATGCTGAACCAGAAGCGACCCCTTAATACCCGGTCCCGGCCACATTTGGCCGGGCGCAAAACAGTTTTAAATCGGAGAACCTGACTTATGAGCGTGATTCGTCGCGACGACCTGATTGAAAGTGTGGCCAACGCGCTGCAGTTTATTTCTTACTACCACCCGAAAGACTTTATCGATGCGGTGCATCGCGCCTACCAGATGGAGCAGAGCACCGCCGCCAAAGACGCGATGGCGCAAATTCTGGTGAATTCGCGCATGTGCGCCGAAGGGCTGCGGCCGATTTGTCAGGATACCGGTATCGTCACCGTGTTTGTGAAAGTCGGCATGGACGTGCGCTGGGACAGCGATATGTCACTCTCCGATATGATCAACGAAGGCGTGCGCCGGGCCTACACCCATCCTGACAATGTCCTCCGCGCCTCGATTCTCGAAGATCCGGCCGGGGCGCGGAAAAACACCAAAGACAACACCCCGGCGGTGATTCACTACGACATCGTGCCCGGCGATAAGCTGGATTTTCAGGTCGCGGCCAAGGGCGGCGGCTCCGAGAACAAATCCAAGCTGGTGATGCTCAACCCCTCCGACAGCATCGTCGATTGGGTGGTGAGGACTGTACCGACCATGGGCGCCGGCTGGTGTCCGCCGGGCATGCTCGGTATCGGTATCGGCGGTACCGCGGAAAAAGCCGCGGTGCTGGCCAAGGAATCGTTGATGGACCCCATCGATATTCAGGCGTTGCGCGCCCGTGGTCCCGCCAACCGTATAGAAGAACTGCGGCTGGAAATCATGGATGCGGTGAACAAACTAGGCATCGGTGCGCAGGGGCTCGGCGGTCTGACCACGGTGATGGATGTCAAAATCAAAGATTATCCGACCCATGCCGCATCGCTGCCGGTGGCGATGATCCCCAACTGTGCCGCCACCCGCCATGTGCATTTTGTGCTCGATGGTTCCGGCCCCGCGGTACTGACGCCGCCGTCGCTGGACGACTGGCCTGAAATCGCCCGCGACGGCGATGGTGGCGCGCGCCGCGTCGATCTCAATACCGTGACGCCGGAAGAGGTCAAAAGCTGGAAGCCCGGCGAAACAATTCTGCTCAACGGCAAGATGCTGACCGGCCGCGATGCGGCACACAAGCGCATGATCGAAATGCTCGACCGCGGTGAAAAGCTGCCGGTCGACCTCAACGGCCGCTTTATTTACTACGTCGGCCCGGTTGATCCGGTGCGCGACGAAGTCATGGGCCCCGCCGGCCCGACCACCGCCACCCGGATGGACAAGTTCACCGACTTCATCCTCGAGCACACCGGCCTGCTGGGCATGATCGGCAAGGCCGAACGCGGCCCGACCGCGATCGAGGCGATTCGCGACAACAAGGCTGTGTACCTGATGGCGGTAGGCGGGGCTGCCTACCTGGTTGCACA
>JBFJYC010000341.1:0-2852 GCA_041622815.1 Spongiibacteraceae bacterium
AGCCGCTGGGCATATACAACGAAACCACTGTCAGGTTTTTAAAATCTGTTTGGATGTAACGCCCCTGTGCGTCAGCAACCTCCCAACCCAACTCGGTAACCACATTCGACGGTTTGACCTTGCTGTAGACCGCAGTGCCGCTGTACCCCTTCTTCACCGCATCGTTATAGGTGACATGGTAACCAGCCGGATAAAACTGCGGGTCGGACAACTGCTCCGCCTGCGCCTTGGTTTCCTGAATACAGACAACATCCGCATCCTGCTGTAGCAGCCATGGAAAAAAGCCTTTATTGGCCGCGGAACGTATGCCATTGAGATTTGCGGTAATAATTTTCATCGTTAGCCGGCACTCACCCCGGAATCAATCGGCATCGCAACGCCGTTGATCGAACGCGCGGCATCGGATGCGAGGAACAACACCAGATCCGCCACCTCCTCCGGTTCGGACATCTCGGTCAGCGGCATATAGCGCGCCATCAGGTTAAAATCCACATCATCGGGCGCGGAAAATTTGGCTACCAGCGGTGTATTCACGCCACCGGGGCAGATCGCATTGGCGCGGATGCCGGCAGCGGCATACTCAATCGCCAGCGACTTGGTCAGCATCACCACCGCCGCCTTCGAGGCACAATACGAGGCGGTATACGCCTGCCCCATAATACCGGCTACCGACGCGAGGTTGACGATATTGCCTCTGCTTTGTTTGAGTTTGGGGATTGCTGCGCGGCACAGATAAAAAACACTGTTGACGTTGATCGACATCACCCGGTCCCAATCGGCATCGGTCAGATCATGAAAATGATTCGTCTGCACAACGCCGGCAATATTACACAGCACATCGAGCTTGCCGAATTGTTCACATACGGCATCTACCGCCGCATTGCAGCGCGCCGAGTCGGTTACGTTTAATTCAAATGCAGAAATCACACCGGCGCTACCGGCGGACGCTTCCACCAGGCTCGTCAGTCCGGCGGTATCAATATCGCAGGCCAGCACCTGGCCGCCCTCGGCTGCAATCTGTAACGCGGTGCAGCGACCGATGCCGGACGCGGCGCCGGTGACCAATGCGACTTTTCCCTCAAACCTCATTTGCTTCATTACTTTCCTTAACTATCGAAATTCATAAAATCCGGTAAATTAAACGCCCAGCTCTTCTCTTCAACCCGCTCGCACATGCGCCAGCCCTTGTCGGTGCGACGGTATTTATCGACATACCACAGACCCAGAAAGAAAGTGTGCTTTCCGTTTTCGCCGAGATCCATTTCCTGCGGGTTAAAACACATAACGCGACCGGTGCCGGTATCACCGTCTACCGAAATCTGAACATTTGCATTCAGGTGCTGCGTGTTGGGAAATATCACCAGCGCTTCTTTCAGAAAGGCGATGGTGTCTTCCAGATTGCCCTTGGAGCCGCCAAAAACCGAGTAGTCGATGAAGGCATCCTCGGTGAAGATTTCCTCGCGCAAATCATCAAACGACTTGGCGTCGATAATCTGTGCGTAGCGGTAGCACAGATCCTGAATCTCCATGCGGTCAGAAATTTCCTGAATTGATAAGGTCATTATTATTCCTCCAGTTTAAAAACACGCATCGCGTTTTCACGCAGAAATTTCGGCCACACATGATCTTTAAAAGGAACATGCGGCATTTCTTCAAATATCCGGTCTAGAGTCAGCGCCATCGGAAAATAGCCGGCGTACATAATCTTGTCCGCACCCCGTGTGTTCGCGAATTCGACGATTTCCTGCGGGTAGTATTTCGGGGCAAAGGCGCTGGTCATGTAATACAGGTTCGGATACTTCAGCATCAGCTTCCACGCCAGCTTTTCCCATGGCTCGGCGCCATGGCGCATCACCACTTTCAGCTCCGGAAAGAACCAGCAAATCTCATCGAGTAGTTCAACTTTCTGCGGCGCCATCGGCAGTCGCGGCCCCGGCACACCGACGCAGGGACAAAACGGAATATCCAGCTCCACACACTTGGCGTAGATCGGATACCACTTGCGATCATCGTAGGGCACTTGCGGGCAGAGGCCGGAGGCAAAACCGGTAACGGCTTTGATGCCATACTGCTCATGCAGGGCAACAATCTTGCGCACCTCCTCCATACCATTGTTCGGGTTCGCTTCATAGCAGGTGAAAAACCGCTTCGGAAACCGCTCTAAAGCTTCCTGAGTCTGCGCCGCGTGGTGGCTGACGCCGAGCATCGCACGCTCGATGTTATGCTTGTCCATCTGCGCCACCGTATAGGCGACGTAATCGTCCTGACCGCCGGTCTGCGGAATATCCTTGAACATATACTGCGCGGGAAATTTAAACGCGGCACGGCTCTCTTCATCCATCAGCAGCGGCTTCATAAAATCGTACCAGCCGCTATTGTCCTCACCCGGAATACTCAACATCAGATCGATGGCCTTGATATCAGTCGGCATCGGCATAACTCAAATCACCTTTGCTAACAGCGCGGCGATCTCTTCCGCCTCGGCTGCCAGTTCCTCAACATTGCCCTGGCTGCGGCCGTGCAGTTGCAAGGCCCGGCCCTCGAAAGCGGGAATCATATGCATATGGTAGTGAAACACCGTCTGCCCCGCGGCCGGCTTATTGAGTTGATGCACGCCCAGGCCGTCGGCATTGGTATAGGACTGCAGGACGCCCGCCAGCGGCACAGAGTTTTTTGCCACCGCCGCAATATAGTCGGGCTCTGCGCTGAAAATATCGTCCCAATGCGGCTTGGTAATAATCAATGAGTGGCCCGGCGCCGCCGGAAACAAGTCCAGAAACGTCAAGGTGTGTTCGTCTTCGTGAATTTTAAAACAAGGCGTTTTGCCGGCTACTATCTGGCAGAAAATACAA
>JBFJYC010000342.1:0-2835 GCA_041622815.1 Spongiibacteraceae bacterium
CCTGCCCGGGGCAGCTTGTTGTTGAACATGCCACTCTGGCAAATAATTCCGCGACCACTGCCGATAGCGGTGGCGGCATCTTTACTGAACTGTTTTGCGTGCCGGATATCGACAACAGCATTCTCGGCAACAACAACGCAAATAGTGTGGCGAATGATATCGACGGTGAAGCCGGCGCATCCGTCACTATTGATAACTCCATCGTTGAAGCTTCCGGAACCGCTATTACCCTCAATGGCACAGGCAACATCGAAGGCACCGACCCCAATTTGGCAGCACTGAGCACTGACGCCACAAGCGGAACTCGCTTTCACCGTTTGAACGCCGCAAAAATTGATGACCCAAACACTACTGGGACTGATGAAAGCAGCGCAGCGAGCGTGGCGATCGACGCGATCGCCAATGGTTCATGTATCGGCACTGACCAGCGATTACTGGCCAGAAATTTTGATTTCAACGGAACCGCCAGCGATGACTGCGATATCGGCGCAATCGAGTTAAATTCAGACGTATTCGCCGTCCTCGATAATTTTACTGTAGCCAACGATGAGGCCGCATCTAAGAACGGCAAACTCGTCACGGTTACTGCCGGCCAACAAAACGTGCAGGCGATCGCATTTAATTTGCAGAGCAAGGCGATTGATGAAACACAAACCGCCCCTGGCTCAACGATCAGAGTTAAAGGCTTCAGCGGCACAGTCATCATCGGCGAAAATGGTTTCGTGCCGGCACTTGCCGGCATCAAGCTGTGGCTTGATACCGACAACAACGGCATTCTCGACACGGGGACCGACACCGATATAACCAGTGGCGTGACCTTAACGCTTGATGAAACCGCGCGGACATTTAACGCGCAATTCAACAACAATGATCAGGACATCGCACCAAACAGCCAGCGCGGATATATCGTCTCCGTCAATATTCCCGGCACGCCGGTGTCTGCAGGCCTTTTCGGTTTACCGGTACTCGCGCTCGCACTCTTGCAGCGACGCAAGCGACTTCGTATCGGCCTTTTCGGATTGGGTTTAATCACTATGCTCAGCGCTTGCAGCAGCGGTGACCGCGAAGACCCTGCCACACCGGAAGCAAATACTACAGTTGTGCAGACCTTCAGAATTCGCATCAATGCCATTGATGCGGTTGAATCGGTCCGCAACGAAGTGATTACCGTCAGCCCTAATTCAGCGGTAAACGGGCTGCTCCTCCACCTGACGGCTCCTAAGTAAGCCACCATAAATCAGGGAACGAATCATTGAAAAAGGTCATCCTCCCACTGGTATTCGTCATCATCGGCGGTGGCCTGATCGCGTTCTTCGGCTCGGGCAAGCCGGCGCCGGAGTTGCTTCCCGCGCCGGAAATTAAGCCGGTTACGGTGCGCACTATAACGGTGACGCCGGCACCGCAGCTGGCGCCGGTACTGAGTCAGGGCATTGTCCGCCCGCGTCGTGAAATAGATCTGGTTAACGAAGTTTCCGGCCGCGTTATCAGTGTCGCTGAAAATTACGCTCAGGGTGGCGCCTTCGACAAAGGCGATGTGCTGTTGCGCATTGATCCGGCTGACTATGAACTGGCGGTAGTACGCGCCCAGTCAAAACTCGCGCAGGCGCAAGAGCTACTGGCGATGGAGAAAGGCCGCGCGCTGCAGGCCAAACGGGAATGGCGCGACCTGGGTGACCCTGCGGCCAACGAGTTATTCCTGCGCAAGCCGCAATTGGCATCCGCTGAAGCGCAGCTTAAAACCGCCGAGGCCGAACTCGCCGCTGCCCGCCGCGACCTGAACAAGACCAGTATTCGCGCCCCGTTTAACGGCCGCGTGCGCACCGTCAACGCCGATCTCGGCCAATACCTCAATGCCGGCACACCACTGGCGAAATTCTACGGCAGCGACGTCGTGGAAATTCCCCTGTCGCTGACCGACCGGCAACTGGAATCCCTCGATTGGGGCGGTGGCAATAGCGCGATCGAAGCCGAAATCAGCGCCGATGTCGGCGGTCAGACCTGGCGCTGGCCGGCGCATATCAGCCGTATCGATTCGGTGGTGGACAACCGCACCCGCCTCAGCTTTGCGATTGCCGAAGTTAGAGAACCGCTCAATATCAGCGGCGGGCGGCCGCCGCTGCGTGTCGGCCAGTTTGTAGAGGCCCGGCTCACCGGCAAACAGATGCCCTATGTCGGGCGTGTACCTGCGGACACGATCAGGCGTAACAATACCGTGTGGTTGCTGGACGCCGGCAAACTACATATCGTCGATGTTCGTGTCCTTGAGCAAGGCGATGATTACGCCCTGATCGCATTTGATCAGGCCGGCACCAAGGAAATTATCAGTAGTCTGCCCGGCTCTGTTCGCGACGGCATGGCGGTCGTTGCGGAAAGCGGCACATGATTACCTGGTTTGCACGCAATCCCATCGCAGCGAACCTGCTGATGGTGTTGGTGCTATATGGCGGCTTCTCTACCTACCCGCAGCTTGACCGGGAATTCTTTCCACAGCGCGGCCTCGACCTGATAAGGGTTTCGATGGCCTACCCCGGCGCCGGCCCGGAAGAAATCGAACTGCAGATTATCAACCGGATTGAGGAAGCCATCAGCGAAGTTGATGGTATCGATGAGGTCCGCTCCACCGCCCGTGAAGGCTCCGCACTGGTCTCTATCGATGTCGCTAGTGAGTGGGAGTCGATTAGCGTTCTCAACGATGTGAAAAGTGCGATTGACGGTATTACCCAATTCCCGGCACTGGCGGAACCCGCTGAAGTCAGCGAAGTCATCTGGAAAGACCGCGTTATCAGCATTGCCTTATTTGGCGACCTGCCCGAAGTCGAACTCAAAGAACTCGGC
>JBFJYC010000343.1:0-2833 GCA_041622815.1 Spongiibacteraceae bacterium
GCCGCACGGTGCTGATCGGAAACACCCGGTTACTCGACGGCAACGGGATCGACCCGGGCGAGTTTGTCGCGTCCGCAGACCGGCGCCGCGATCGCGGCGAAACCGTGATGCTGGTTGCAGTAGATGGCCTCATTGCCGGATTGGTGTCGGTGGCCGATCCGATAAAGGAATCGACACAGGAGGCCGTGAACATCCTGCATAACGCCGGCCTGCGAATCATCATGCTCACGGGCGACAATGCAAGAACTGCGCAAGCGGTCGCGAGTCAACTTGGCATCGATGAGGTCCACGCCGATGCACTGCCCCAAGACAAACACGATCTGGTGGTAAAACTGCAAGGCGAAGGCCACATCGTGGCGATGGCGGGCGATGGCGTCAATGATGCGCCGGCACTGGCGCGAGCGAACGTCGGTATCGCCATGGGCACCGGCACGGACGTGGCGATGGAAAGTGCACGGATTACCCTGGTCAAGGGCGACCTACGCGGCATCGCCAAGGCCCACCGGCTTTCCGTACAGACCATGCGCAATATTCGCCAGAACCTGGTGTTTGCATTTGTCTACAACGGTGCCGGGGTGCCCGTGGCGGCAGGAGCCCTCTACGCGGTATTCGGTGTTTTACTCTCACCGATGCTGGCCGCTGCTGCGATGAGCCTGTCGTCCGTTTCAGTGATCACCAACGCGCTGCGGCTGCGACACGCAGATTTGTAAGCCGGAATGATTGAAATGACCTTGCATGTCATGAGATCACACACGCATCTGCGGTTGACGCGGTGAAGGGACAACCCGAAGCCTGGTCCGGCGCCGCCGCGATGCGGCCCGGTATCGGTGTATTTACTGGCCACGCTGGCGACAATAAGCGCCATCGCCATTGGGCACACCAAATTACCATCGGCCTCCAAGGGCCGGTCACAATCCTAACCGAACAACACTCAATTACCGCATTGGGTGTGTTTATCCGCGCGGGCAATCAGCATCGTTTAAACGCATGCGAGGCAATATCACTCTATATTGACCCAACCAGCAACCTCGCCGGCCAGCTCCTCGCTGAGATCGGACCCTCAGCAGGCATCACCACACTGCCCGAAAAAACAACTGCTAGATTGCTAGCCGCCTTCCCCACACAATCTCAGCTAGATCAAGCCATCACCCGAGTCGCGGGTATTCACGGCGCTTACGTACCGGCGTCTTCGGAAATAGACAACGTGCGATCGGCCCTAGAAGCTGGTCTGCGTGACGGCACAACCGTCGATCGGGCGATGCTGGCCGCGCTGGTGGAACGTTCGCCCAGCCGATTCTCACACTGGTTCCGCGAACAGACCGGCATGCCGTTGCGCAGTTACCGAAAGTGGTTACGGCTGGTACTGGCATTGGAATGTGCCGCCAGTGGTCGCAGTCTCATCGACGCCGCGATGACGGCGGGCTTCTCAGATCAGGCACATTTTTCCCGCGCCGTGTCTGAGGCCTTTGGCATTACCCCCAAAGCGCTGATACAGCTGTTTGGCAGGTAGCACATTCGTTCAATACTCCTTTCCCGCGAGTGGGCATGCTGTGCCCATGTGAACTGCAAGACGACGGAGTATCTACATGCAGCCAATCATACGCTGGGCCAGCTACCCCCTGATATTTCTCGGTAGCGCCATCGCACAACTCGCGATCGTTCAAAGCGGGCTACCTTACTGGCCGTGGACGCCGCTGGTGGCAGCGTTCGCAATCGCCCTGATCGGACTACTGGAGCGCATCCAGCCCTACCAGGCACAGTGGAATGTCGACCACGACGACACACTGGTGGACATACTGCACGCGGCTTTCAGCCTGACGTTGATCTTCACCGTCGTAGAAATCGTGACATTCACCCGATTGCTACTCCCATTTGAAGGCGTCTGGCCAACAACACTGCCGGTCTGGGCTCAGGTGCTGATCGCTGGACTGATCGTCGATTTCGGCCTGTGGTTTATGCACTGGCTGAGCCACAAGAATGGCTTTCTGTGGCGCCTGCATGTTTTGCACCATAGTTCTGAACGCTTGTATTGGCTAAATGGCGAACGGCGCCACCCACTGAGCGCGGTACTTCTGGCCAGTCCCGGTCTAATCGTTGCAGTCGTACTCGGTGCACCGGCCGCAATCATAGGTTGTTGGTTTGCGATTATCGCCGTCCACCTCGCGTTCCAGCATGCCAACATCGATTATAGTGTCGGCCCGTTGCGACATTTGATAGGTGTCGCGGAAGTTCACCGCTGGCACCACAAGCGCGACTACGAAGATGCGCAGGTTAACTTTGGAGAATTCTGGATGATCTGGGACCAGATATTCCGCACCTTTCACCATCGACAGAACGGATTGGTCGCTGGCGAGGTAGGCATGCGTGAAGCGATGCCGAAACGATATATTGCGCAAATCGCTTGGCCGTTTAAGCCCACCGGCGAAACCGCTTAACAAGCTCGCCGGCAGCTAATTTTCCGGTTCATTTACATTGGGCACTGATTTGTGATTGCAATGACGCTAGCTTATCGCGCTTTTCCGTTAAGTTCATACGCTCTACGTTACCTTTGTCGTCAACCACCAAAATCAGCGGGCCTGGTCGATGCTGCAGTCTCGCCTGCCAATCCCGCAGCCGGGCGCAATCTTGCTCAAGCGCAGCAGCTAGGGCTGCATTGAGTTCGGCAGCTTGTTCGCCCCGCTTTCTGAGGTCAATTTTACTATCTGTAAATTCACTCATAGCAGCCAGACGTCGTTGAAACTCAACGTCCAAGGGCGGCGTATGTTCCATTCCCAGCATTTTGAAAGGCACGTCGGCTGGCGCCTTGTCGGAGTAGTGCACATCACCATCGACC
>JBFJYC010000344.1:0-2820 GCA_041622815.1 Spongiibacteraceae bacterium
ACAGCCAGTATCCGCTGACGTCCGCAGCGCTGCGCCTGCCGGCAAACCAACAGCTCCGGAAATGAGAAAAGCTCCCGGATCATAGCGGCCACCACTGCCGGTCATACGGGCAGGAACCATAGAACCGGCGGCACATATATGCCAATTTTGTGTTGAAAGCCACGGCAACGTCCTTGTCGACCGGTTGTTTCAGAAGAGCGGCGAAATTTACGCAGGCAAACGCGCAGTTTCAATCCGTGGCTGTGCGTAGCGGCCTCAGAATATGCTTTAATGCGCGCTTTTTTCAGCGCCACATCAGGCTTCTGCCGCCGGCGCCACCGCCCGGAACCTCGTCACTACTATGTCCGACAGCCCCAGCCAGACCATTTCCACTCTGTTTCAGAGCGACGACTTTATCCGCCGCCATATCGGCCCGGATCAGAAGCAGATCGATACCATGCTCAGCGCCATTGGCGCTGCCTCGCTGGAGGCACTGATCGACGACACGGTGCCCGCACAAATCCGCCGCCGGCCAATGGCACTGGCACCCGCGCGCAGCGAACAGGATATGCTGGCGAGCCTGAAAGCGCTGGCCTCAAAAAACCAGGTTGCCCGCAGCATGATCGGCTGCGGCTATTACGATACGTTTACCCCGCCGGTGATACTGCGCAACGTACTGGAAAACCCGGGCTGGTATACGGCCTATACGCCGTACCAACCGGAAATCGCCCAGGGAAGACTCGAAGCGCTGCTCAATTTCCAGCAGATGATTATCGATCTCACCGGCCTCGATCTGGCCAATGCTTCGCTGCTGGACGAGGCGACCGCCGCCGCAGAAGCCATGGCACTGTGCAAGCGCGCCGCCCGCAAAAACCAGAGCAATGTGTTTCTGGCGGACAAAGACTGCCACCCGCAGACACTGGCAGTATTGAAAACCCGGGCTGAGCCGCTGGGACTGGAACTGAAAGTGGTCGATGTCGCCGCCGCGATTGGCAACACCGAGGCCTTCGCTGTGTTGGTGCAATACCCGACCAGCAGCGGCGCGATTCACGACTACCGCGAGATGGTCGCCACGGCAAACGCCAGCAACATGATGACCGTGTTCGCCACTGACCTGATGGCGCTGCTGCAACTGACCCCGCCGGGCGAATTCGGCGCCGATGTGGTGATCGGCTCCAGCCAGCGATTCGGGGTGCCAATGGGCTTCGGCGGCCCCCACGCCGCATTCTTTGCCACCAGCGAAAAACACAAGCGCTCGGTGCCCGGCCGCATCATCGGCGTGTCCGTCGACACCCACGGCGGCGCCGCTTTGCGCATGGCCATGCAGACCCGCGAACAACATATCCGCCGCGAGAAGGCGACTTCCAATATCTGCACCTCGCAGGCGCTACTGGCGATTATGGCGGTGCTCTACGCCATCTATCACGGCCCGCAAAAGCTCAAATCAATATCCAATAGAATCAATATTTTAGCTAACTATATTTATAATTCACTTAAAGATAATGGCATCGCTTTCAGCCACGACAGCTTCTTCGATACGCTACATATCCCGGCCGCAAAAACCAACGAAGATTGCTACCGCGCGGCGCTCGCGGCGGGCATCAATCTGCGCCGCTTTGCCGATGGCGGGCTCGGCATCAGCGTCGATGAAACCACCTCATTAGCGGATATCGTCGCCCTGCTCGGTGCCTTTGGCATCAGCACAACGGCCGCTGATATTGCACAAAAACTAGACAGCGCCGCCTTCGCCGCCGGCGGTATTCCGGCGGCGCTGCAACGCAGCAGCAGCTATCTGACCCACCCGGTGTTCAACACCCACCACTCCGAGACCGACATGCTGCGCTATATGAAGCAGCTGGAAAGCCGTGATATCGCCCTCAACCATTCGATGATCGCGCTCGGCTCCTGCACCATGAAACTCAATGCCACCGCCGAAATGATTCCCGTGACCTGGCCGGAATTCGGCCGCATACACCCCTTCGCCCCCGCCGATCAGGTGACCGGTTACCTGGAATTGATCGACGATCTGGAGCGGCAGCTGGTGGAAATTACCGGCTACGACAAATTTTCAATGCAGCCCAACGCCGGCTCGCAGGGTGAATACGCCGGCCTGCTGGCGATCAAGCGCTACCACGAGAGCCGCGACGACCATCACCGCGACCTCTGCCTGATCCCCAGCTCCGCCCACGGCACCAACCCGGCATCGGCAGCGATGGCGGGTATGCGGGTGCAAATCGTCGCCTGCGACGACCAGGGCAATATCGATATCGCCGATCTGCAACAGAAACTGGAACAGAGCAGCGATCAGATCGCCGCCATTATGGTGACCTACCCGTCGACCCACGGCGTGTTTGAAGACAGTATCCGCGACGTCTGCAAAATGGTGCACGACCACGGCGGACAGGTTTACGTCGACGGCGCCAATATGAATGCACTGGTCGGCGTTGCCGCGCCCGGTGAATTCGGCGCCGACGTGTCCCACCTCAACCTGCATAAGACCTTCTGCATTCCGCACGGTGGCGGCGGCCCCGGCATGGGCCCGATCGGCGTCGGCAAACACCTGGCGCCGTTCCTGCCGAGCCATCCGGTATTCCCGGTGGAAGGTCTGCCTGTCGACAACGATACCGTCTCTGCCAGTACCTACGGCAGCGCCGGCATCCTGCCGATTTCCTGGGCCTATATCACATTGATGGGCGGCGCCGGTTTAACCCGCGCCACCGAAGTCGCTATTCTCAACGCCAACTACATCGCCAGCCGCCTCGCCAGCTTCTACCCGGTGCTGTACACCGGTGCCAAGGGCCATGTCGCGCACGAATGTATTATCGACCTGCGACCGCTGCG
>JBFJYC010000345.1:0-2781 GCA_041622815.1 Spongiibacteraceae bacterium
ATGACCATGGCCTGCGTGTTCAACCCGCCGCTAAACGGCACCGAGATACACAACGCCGAGGGCGCCTACGAACTCGATGCGGCGGCGCTGGCATCATGATTAGTGAAATAAAACGCCGCACGCACACGGTTGAAAAAATCGGCGGCACATCGATGAGTGATTACGGCTCTGTTAAGTCCAACATCATTCTTAACAAAGCGCCCGCCTCACCGTTCGGACGTATTATCGTCGTCTCCGCCTATGGTGGCATCACCAATAAACTGCTCGAAGACAAGAAGAGCGGACAGCCCGGTATCTACGGACTCTTTGCCAGCAGTGTCGAGGACGGGAGCTGGCAACACGCATTCGACGGCGTATTGCAGCAGTTCTACGATATCAATGCATCGCTGTTCCGCGACGGCGACGCACTGGCAAAGGCAAACGCCTTTATTGCCGAGCGCATGGATGATGCCCACCAGTGCCTGAGCAGCCTGCAGGGGCTGTGCCGGCACGGCCACTTCGCGGTAGAAACCCATCTCGCCACGGTGCGCGAAATGCTGGCCAGCATCGGTGAGGCACACAGCGCCTGGAATACCGCGCAACTGTTGCAGCGTGATGACGTGCCGGCGCGGTTTGTGGATCTGACCGGCTGGCGCGACGACCAGCATCGCTCACTAGATGAGCGCATCACCAAAGCACTGGCGGACATGGATCTGCAGCGCGAACTACCGATAGTCACCGGCTACGCACATTGCGAAACCGGGCTGATGAAAACATTCAATCGCGGCTATAGCGAGATGATTTTCAGCCGGCTGGCAGTGCTGTCCGGCGCGCGCGAAGCGATTATTCACAAGGAATTTCACCTCAGCAGCGCCGACCCGCGCCTTGTCGGCACCGCCAACGCCGTACCGATAGGACGCACCAACTACGACGTGGCAGACCAACTCGCCAATCTGGGCATGGAAGCGATTCACCCCAAGGCCGCCACCGGACTGCGCGAACAGAAGATTCCGCTGCGGGTGAAAAATACCTTTGAACCGGAGCACGCCGGCACTCTGATCACCGGTGACTACACCAGTGACTCACCCTGCGTTGAAATTATCGCCGGCTGCAAAGGCATCTATGCCATCGAGGTGTTCGATCAGAATATGGTCGGCAACCTGCAGGCTTGCGACCGCGAACTACTGAGCATCATCCACCGCTTCCGCGGGCATATCGTCGCCAAAGACATCAATGCCAACACCATCACCCATTACCTGTCGACCAACCTGAAAACCGCGCGCCGCATTTGCGCGCTGATAGGAGAAACTTTTCCGGAAGCCGAGATCAATCAAAAAAAGGTGGCGCTGGTATCGGCGATTGGCAGCGACATGCAAATTCCCGGCATTCTGGCGCGCACTGTAAAAGCCGCTGCAGACAGCGGCATCAATATACTGGCAATGCATCAGTCGATGCGGCAGGTGGATATGCAGCTGGTCGTCAACGAATCTGATTACGAAAAAACGGTAAAAAGCCTGCACCAAAACCTAGTGGAAATACACGAACACGGGCCGGCCATATGCCTCGCCTCCTGATAATCCTGCTTATCTTCTGCGCGCTGTTACCGCAGCCGGCGCTGGCGGCTGCGGTAAGCGATGCGGCGGTCGACGATCTGCAGGAACCGCTCTATTCGCCGTTTATCGAGCGTTATGTACTCGATGAACTGAAACAGTTGCGGGTGGATCAGGCCAAGACTAAGCAGGAAATGATCCAGCAAATTGTTGACCGGGAGCATCAGTCCGTCGACCGCGCCGTGGCCTATGCCACTGATACCGTCACCTACTTCTTTTATCTGATCGCTGCAGCGACATCGATACTGGTGCTGGTCGGCTGGACATCGATCCGCGAGATTCGCGAGCGTGTGCACTCACTTGCGGACGAAGAAATCTCCAAATTGGTCACCGAGTACGAAACTCGTCTGCAGACCATTGAAAGTCAGTTACAACAAAAGACCCGCCACATCGACGAGAATCGCGAAGAAATCGAGCTGACGCAGGAAATTCAGTCACTTTGGCTGCGGGCACAACAAGACACATCTGCGCCTACCAAAATTGCGATCTACGATCAGATACTGAAGCTACGCTACGATGATTGTGAGGCGCTGACCTACAAGGCCGATGCGGTACTGGAACTGAACGAGCCGCAGTGGGCCGCCAACCTCTGCCATCAGGCGCTAAAGCTGGATCCGGAGAACGGCCATGCCTTCTACCAGTTGGCCTGTGCCTATACGGCGCTGAACCAACTGGAGCCCGCCGCAAACTATCTACTGCAAGCGCTGCGCATCAATGACAGTTATCACGACGAGCTCCATAATGAGCCGCTACTGAAACCGCTTATCGACAGTGCCGAATTTAAAGAAGTCGCCGGTAAAGCCCAGGTGAGTCAGGCGGCTTGAGGGTGTGCTTATAATCTAAAGCCCCGGGGGGATCTCATCAGACACATCCCCGTGCCCGACCCTGCGGACGGCCTGTGGCCGTGTAAAACGGCAATCCTGCTGGCCCTGTACTGATTGAGATTTGGGCCGCGCGAGGCCATCCATGGCCTCCGCGACAGACCGATATCCTGTCGGCCACCCGGCGCTTTGCATTCAAAATTGTTACATCCAGCAAACAAAAAAGCCCCGACCGTAAGGCCGGGGCTTTTTTGTTTGGTGGAGCCGGCGGGATTTGAACCCGCGTCCGCCAGTCCGCTGCTTGAAAATCTACATGCTTAGTTTCCGTCAATTAATTTAACTGTTTACAGCCCGACGGGCAGGACGTGAAC
>JBFJYC010000346.1:0-2760 GCA_041622815.1 Spongiibacteraceae bacterium
CCCTGCCAGCCAAAACGGTAGTCGAGCTGAGTGCGGCCGATATGACCGTCGTTCATCGGCTTAAACGCAACCAGCAATTGCGCTTCACCACAGGCCGCTTTAAATGCTTCGAGATTTTTTGTATTCGCGGGCTGGTCGAGTTTACGGTTCAGAATCCGCACCTTAATGCTACGCCCGATATAAGACGCCCAGATTTCCACCGCCGCTTTAAATTCTTCATCAATGCCGGGGTACTGCTTGGTCATATGCTTTGGCAGACATATGGTGTAAGCCTCGCCATCGCGCACATGAATCAGCATGCCGGCGAAAGGCGGCAAGCCATCTTCGTCAAACCGTTTCAGAATTTCCAGTGGCGCAACAAAATGCTGTGCGCTTGCACGCAGGGGCAGCAGAGCAGCAGCAAACAGAAGCAGCAGGATAACGCGCATTGAATCAGTTCAGGTCGGCGGCGAACCGGCGCAGTATGGTAAGTGGCACAATTTCGAGTGCGCGGATGTGGGTACGCCGCAAATAGACCCGCGGTGCCATATCCTTGTCATGGGCTTCCAGCCAACGCGCCGCACAGAGACACCAGCGATCACCGGCTTTAAGGCCGGGAAAACCAAACTCCGGCGCCGGCGTGGAAAGATCGTTGCCCCGGAAGCGGGAAAATTCGAGAAATGACTCGCTGGCCTCAATACATACGGTATGCGAGCCGGTATCGAGCCCGCTGGTGTTGCAGCAGCCGTCGCGGAAAAATCCCGTCAAAGGCTCTTCGCTGCAGGGAACCAGCGGCTCCCCGAATACGTTCAGCGATTCATCCATAGCGACCATATACAGTACCCGGCCCGATTAATCCGAGCAAAGCACTGTTATACACATTCGGGATGATATCAAGTGCGCTGCGACCGCAGCGCACCCGTAGAATTACCGCTAGTGGCTGGCTTCGAGCGCGACAGTAATATCCACTACTGCCTTTTTACCGTCACCGAACACCATCAGTGTGTTGTCCAGGGCAAACAACGGATTGGGCAGACCGGCAAAACCGGCGCTCAGACTGCGCTTGATCACAACCACTGTCTTCGCCTTATCGACGTCGAGGATCGGCATACCGTAGATCGGGCTACCTTCTGCATTGCGCGCCATCGGGTTGGTCACGTCATTCGCACCGAGCACAATAGCAACATCACATTCCTCAAACTGCGAGTTGATCCGCTCCATCTCGACCAGCTTGTCGTAGGGCACTTCCGCTTCCGCCAGCAGGACATTCATATGGCCGGGCATGCGACCGGCAACCGGGTGAATCGCGTAGGTCACTTCGCCGCCGCAGCGCTCAATCGCGTCTGCCATTTCACGGACCGCATGCTGCGCCTGTGACAGCGCCATGCCGAAGCCCGGCACGACGATGACCTTTTTCGCAACTTCGAGCAGCATCGCCACTTCTTCCGGCGAAGCCGATGTAATTTTGCCCTCGTAAACCTCATCAGCGTCGATGTCAGAGCCACCTTCAGCCCCCATGCGACCGAACAGGACGTTCGCCAGCGAGCGGTTCATGGCGACACACATAATACGGGTAAGGATCAGGCCGGAGGCACCGACCAAAGAGCCGGATACGATCAATACTGTATTACCGGTGACGAATCCCGCCATCGACGCCGCGATGCCTGAGTAGCTGTTTAGCAGTGAAATAACCACCGGCATATCGGCGCCACCGATCGGCATTACCAAACTCACGCCTAGCACTGCAGCCAGTACCAACGCCAACCAGAAATAGGTCACATTGCCGGTGTCGAGTCCGAGTGCGACGGTCAGCACCAACGCAGAGGCGACGAGAATAGCGTTAAAGGCTGTCATGCCTGGGAAGCCCATCGGGCGGCCCGGGATAATCTCCTGCAACTTGGCAAAAGCGATAAAAGAGCCGGTCAAAGTCACCGAGCCGATAATGACGGTCAGCGCGATGATCATCACCATCACGGTGTTGACGCCATCCGCCGCGAAGCCACCGGCGCCGATCGTAGCAAGATAGGTTGCAGCAGCAACGCCGAGCGATGCGCCGCCGCCGAAGCCATTCAGCACCGCTACCAACTGCGGCATATTGGTCATCTGGATACGGGTCGCCATCACAAAGCCAATGGCGCCGCCGAGCAGCATGCCGCCCGCAATCATTCCGTAGCTAACAACCTGCTGATGCCAGAGCGTGACGACAACCGCGAGCAACATACCGACCGCAGAAGTCAGGTTTCCGCGCACCGCGGTTTTCGGTTTTGTAAGGCCTTTAATGCCGAGAATAAACAGAATCGCGGAGACCAGGTAGGCCAGGTTCATAAAGGTATCGAGCATCATGACTTCCTCTTGAACATAGCGAGCATGCGGTTGGTGACGAGGTAGCCACCGACCACATTAACTGAGGCCAGAGTCACCGCAGCGAAACCCAGCCACCGCGCCACCGCGCCGGCTGTGGGATCGCCGGCCGCGATCATGGCGCCGACCAGTGCGATTCCCGAAATAGCGTTGGTTCCCGCCATCAATGGCGTATGCAATGTCGGCGGTACTTTGGTAATCAGCTCGACACCGAGCATTAACGCCAGCACAAACAGGCTGAGCTGCATCACTAACAGTTCCATTACTTGCTCTCCTCTTCACCGGCGGCTTCTTCAGCTGCGGGCTTTGCCAAAGGCGGTAATTTCAAAATATCGCGGATCATCGTGTGGGTAACTTCACCGCCGTGTGTAACAACGGTGCCGGCGACAACCTCATCGTCGAAGTCCAGCTGGATAATGC
>JBFJYC010000347.1:0-2742 GCA_041622815.1 Spongiibacteraceae bacterium
CTTGTCGTAGGTTTCGGTGATGCGCCGCATCCAGAATTCGCCCGGCTCTTCGTTCCAGTGCTCAACGCTGCCACCGGGCTGCAGGATCTCATAGGGTGACATCGACGCATCGCCGACAAAGATAATGCGATAGTCCGCGGCATATTTGTGCATGATGTCGAGCAACTGAATACGCTCGCTATGACGGCGTACGTTATTGCTCCAGGCTGATTCATAAATAAAATTATGGAAGTAGAAATATTCCATATGCTTGAACTCGCTGCGCGCCGCCGAGAATAGTTCTTCGCAGACTTTTACATGCGGGTCCATCGAACCGCCGACATCGAAAAATAGCAGAACTTTGACCGCGTTGTGGCGCTCCGGCACCATCTTTATGTCTAGCAGACCGCCCTGTTTCGCTGTCGATTCGATGGTATCGTGCATATCGAGTTCGTCGGCGGCGCCGGTGCGGGCAAACTTGCGCAACCGGCGCAGGGCCAGTTTGATATTGCGGGTACCGATCTCAACGCTGTCATCGAGGTTTTTATACTCGCGCTTCTCCCAGACTTTGACCGCTTTCTTGTTCTTGCCCTCACCGCCGACCCGGATACCCTCGGGATTGTAACCGCTGTGACCAAACGGCGAGGTGCCGCCAGTACCAACCCATTTGTTGCCACCCTCGTGCCGCTCTTTCTGCTCTTCGAGACGCTTCTTAAATTCCTCGATAAGTTTGTCGAGTCCGCCGAGTGATTCAATTTTAGCTTTTTCTTCTTCGCTTAACTGCTTAATAAACTCGGTGCGCAGCCAGTCATCGGGAATTAGCGTCTCGATAACATCATCGAGACTTTCCAGATCGCGAAAGTAGTAACCGAAGGCGCGGTCATAGCGGTCGAAATACTTTTCATCTTTGACCATGCAGATACGCGCCAGATGATAAAACTCATCGACATCGGCAAATACAAGCTTGGCTTCTAACGCAGCCAGAAGATCCATCAATTCCTTGATGGATACCGGAATACCCGCCTGCTTGAGGGTGAGGAAGAACTGAATCAGCATCAGAGCAAACGCTGTTTAGGCGCGGGTTTCCCTGCGATGCATAAAGGCCAACCTCTCAAGCAGATGCACATCCTGCTCGCTTTTGAGCAAAGCACCGTAGAGCGGTGGAATCGCCGAGCTGTTATCGCGGTTTTTCAGAATCTCTTCAGGTACATCGTCTGCCATCAGCAGTTTCAACCAGTCGATCAACTCCGAGGTTGAAGGTTTCTTTTTCAGACCGGGAATGCTGCGCACATCGAAAAAGACTTCCAACGCTTCCTGCACCAGTTTCTTTTTAATATCCGGATAATGCACTGCGACGATTTGCTGCATGGTTTCGCGATCGGGGAAATTAATAAAGTGGAAAAAGCAGCGGCGCAGAAATGCATCGGGCAGTTCTTTTTCGTTGTTGCTGGTAATAATAATAATCGGCCGGTGTTTGGCTTTGATGGTTTCACCGGTTTCGTAGACGTAAAACTCCATCTTGTCGATTTCAACCAGCAGGTCATTCGGAAATTCGATGTCTGCCTTATCGATCTCATCGATCAGTAATACCACCTGCTCGTCGGCTTCAAACGCTTCCCAGAGCTTGCCTTTTTTAAGGTAGTTTTTGACATCGTAAACCTTCTCATCGCCCAGCTGAGAGTCGCGCAGGCGCGATACCGCATCGTACTCATAAAGACCTTGCTGGGCTTTGGTGGTCGATTTGATATGCCATTGAATCAAACGCTTACCCAGTGCGCCGGCCACCTCCTCGGCGAGTAGTGTCTTACCAGTGCCGGGCTCCCCCTTAATCAGCAACGGGCGCTGCAAAATCACTGCGGAGTCTACCGCCAGACGCAAATCGTCAGTGGCAATATAGGTATCTGTGCTTTCGAATTTCTTCACTGCGGATTCTCTGTGTTTGGGAAAATAGAACTGAGCGCGAGCCTATCGGGTTCGCATGGGGGGCTCAATCTCCCGCAGGGTCAGCGCTATGTGCGGTTGCGGACAGCTCAGAATCAGGCACATTACTGCCAAAACGACGCCGGATTGCCGCTTCCAGGCGGGCCATCGGAATAGCGGCCAGCAAAGCCAGCGCAGCCGAAAGCCCGAGCAGGCGCCATGCCGGCATCGCCTCTTCGACACCGCCGAGCATCCCGCCCAGCGTCGCGGTGACGATCGCCGGGACAAACTGTTGTGTGGCATCGCTGTGATAAATCGGTGTCGCCACGGCCGCGACACAAAGCAGCCTGAACGCCCATTTGATATTGAGCCAATTGCCGCCGCGGGTCAGCGACCAGAGTAGCGCCACAACCACTGTCGCCCCGGCGCCATAGGCACTCCACACCATGGTGTAATCATTCGGATCCATTGTTTCCCACCCATTTCACGATATGTGACTCCAGATCTTCATCACCGACATCGCGCTCACTGACGACCATACCGACGATTGAATTGCCGGTTTTACGTGTCGATTGCGGATCTCCGGTAAGCAGCGGATGCCAATCCGGTAGCCCGCGCTGTTCGGCAATACGGCGATAGGCGCAACTGTCAGGCAGCCAACCCATCTGCTCGGGAGATTCACTTTCCAAGCGGACACAATCATCAACTACCTGATCGCGCTTGTCATACGCGGTACATTGGCAGCGTTTCAAATCGAGATAGCGGCAGGCGACATCAGTATAAAAAATCTGCCCGGTATCGACATCTTGTAGCTTATGCAGGCAGCATTTGCCGCAGCCGTCA
>JBFJYC010000348.1:0-2738 GCA_041622815.1 Spongiibacteraceae bacterium
GCCACGACCGTCACGGACGATTTTGTAAACCTCCCAGGGATTAAACCGGTCACCGATATCGATCAGTGACGGTACCGATACGCCATCGCCGCGGCGGTCGCTGCCATGACAGCCCGCGCACAACATCAGATAGGCAAACTCCGGGCCCTGATCTTCGCTGTTATCGATTTCAGTAATCGCCAGCACGTAAGGTACTTCGTTAGAGTTGACGTACAGATAGTTGCTGGCAGCGTCATAAGCCATGCCGCCCCACTCGGCGCCGCCGTCGATACCCGGATACAAAATCGTGCCATTAGTGCTGGGCGGGCGGAAGCGGGCGTGAGGGTCGAGTTTATTCACATACTGCGTAACGTATTCGGCTACCGCCGGGGTGCGCGCGCTCGGCGCAAAATCCTGAGTGGCAAAAGGCGGCGGCGAAAGCGGCAGCGGCTGGGATGTTGCTACCACCTCACCCGGCACCGGTGCGCCGGTCACCGGCACTTCTGCAATCGGAAATAACGACTCACCGGTTTCCCGGTTGAAGACAAACACATGTCCTGATTTTGTCGCCTGCGCCACCGCGTCGATTTGGCGGCCGTCGCGGGTAATCGTAATCAGGTTCGGCGGCGCCGGCAGATCGCGGTCCCAGACATCGTGGCGGATAAACTGGTAATGCCATATGCGCTCGCCGGTTGCCGCATCCAGCGCCACCAGCGAATCGGAGAACAGATTGTCACCGATACGGTCGCCACCGTAGAAATCAAACGTCGGCGAACCGGTGGGCACAAACGCGATACCCCGCGTCTGATCGACGGCGATACCGGCCCAGGAATTCGCCCCGCCCGCCTTGGCCAGCGACGCCGCCGGCCAGGTGTCGGCACCGAATTCGCCGGCGTCAGGTATGGTTTTAAAAACCCACTCCAGCTCGCCGGTCACGATATTAAAGGCGCGGATATGACCCGGCGGCGAGCCGGCAAATTCAGACACCCGCGAGCCGATGATATAAAGATCTTTGTAGATGGTGCCCGGGGTGGTTGCGATAACGGACTGACCGCGGGACCACTCAGGCAGCCCGGCGAACAAGCTGGTCCGGCCGTTATTGCCAAAGGATTTAACCGGCCGGCCGGTTCGGGCATCCAGAGCAACCAGATCAGAATTTGCCGTGTAGAGCAGACGCTGATCGCCGTCCTGTTCCCAGTAAGCGACACCGCGCACCGGGTTGATGCCCAGGCCGTCGGCATCATCAGCAGTGGTAAAGCGCCATAATTCTTCACCGGTGGCCGCGTTCAGCGCAAACGCATTCAGATCAGGCGATACACAATACAAAATCGCTTTCACCACCAACGGATTACATTGCATCTGGGTCATAGTGCCGGCGACGGCGCCACCGGCGTCGTACTGCCAGACCGGCCGCAGCGCTGCAACGTTACTGCGATTAATTTGGCTTAGCGGCGAAAAATGCGTGTGCGCGCTATCGCCGAGATAACTACGCCATTCCGTTGCCGGGTCGGCACCGCTGCGTTCCGCCGCGTCGTATCGCGCCGGATCGTATTCGCCGCCGCAACCGGACAATGCGGCGGCAAGCAACGCCGCCGCCATCCGGTTGTTAATTCGCCTTTGCCTCAAGCCGCGCCCGCTCCACTTTCAATTTGTTCTGATAACCGGTCTGGATCACATCCACCAGTACCAGCACCAAAATAGAGAAGTAAAAAGTGGCTTTGGACATAGGCTCGACCGCGTAACCGAACAAGGTCAGGTGCGCGGCGTGACCGCCCTCGCCGAGCAGGACGATACCGACGATCAGCAGGATAAACAGCCCGAGCACTTCGTACTTGCGGTTTTTTTCCAGAAACGCCGAGACGTGATCGGCAAGCACCAACATGGCGATACCCGAAGAGATGATCGCCAGCGCCAGCACCGGGAATACATCGGTAATCGCCAATGCCGACAAAATCGAATCGAAAGAAAATATCAGATTCATAAATACGATCAGCGCGATTACCTGCGCAGCACTTTTCCGGCTTTTGTTTTGGCCCTCCGCCCCCAGGTCCTCGATTTGCAGCATGTGATTAATTTCTTTCACCGCGGTAAACATGATGAAGACACCGCCGACGAGAAATACGAGCGTGGCGAAGTTAAAACTCCCTTCGATAACACCCTCCCAATGCAGGCTAAAAAAGGGCTCGGTCAGCTTGCTCAATAATTCCACCATGACATACAGCAGCACCACCCGCAGTGCGACCGCAATCAAAATACCGTTGCGCCGCACTTTGGCCTGATCTGCCAGCGGTGCGCGCTGGGATTCAATGGTGATATACAACAGATTGTCGAAACCGAGTACGGCCTGCAGAAACAACAATACGCCGAGGTTTGCGAGGTTCTCGAAGGTGAGTAATTCTATCATTATGAATAATCCGAATCCGGTAGGAGATCGCGAGCTTGAAAAGGTGAAATATTGTAACGCCCGCACCGCGATTAATCATGGCGTACGCGGGAACTTATAAATTACACTTTCGCCGTCACCATCCGAGCCCGATCCGGCCGTTAATTTCACGATCAAACCTACCGGGCGCACTTTGTGTCAAACCTGAAAGTAGAGCAGCTCATCATCGCCAATCTCAACCCCTGCAACTTTGAACTGCGCGCGGGCGAGTGCGCGAGTCTGACCGGGCCCTCCGGCTGCGGCAAATCGCTGTTATTGCGCGCGATTGCCGATATTGACCCGTCGGGCGGCGAAGTTTTTCTCGATGGTGAACCCC
>JBFJYC010000349.1:0-2725 GCA_041622815.1 Spongiibacteraceae bacterium
CGCCTGCGCCTGCCCCAAATGCGCCAGCGTGATGGCGATAATCTGAGGGTGCTCATCTTTCAGAATCTTGACGATATTGTCGCGGGTCATCCAGCGCAGACTATCGATCTCGAGCGTTTCTTCATCCGGTAAAATTTTGTCTGCTAACGAGCGGCCGCGTTGTTCGCCCAGCGTATTCACCAGCAGATTGCGCATATAGCCGGGCACGCCCACTCCCAGCGACGTTTTATTCGACATTTCACTGAGGCAGCTGGCCAACACCGACTTCGCCTTGTCCTCTTCCACATCGCCGATGGCCGCCATCGCATTGCCGATTTTCTCAACGCTTTCCGCGTCGATATGGCGCAATACCTGTGCGGCTTTATCTTCGCCCAGCATCAACAACAGCAGCGCTGCCCGCTCGCTGCCGCCGATTTCTGTCGCGGCTTTTTCAGCCATTTTTATCTGCCTCTACCCATTGATTAACCACCTGTGCGATACGCGCCGGATCATTGTCTACCGCTGACCTGACCGCGGACAAGCCCTGATCCAAACCGAGCATTTGATTCGGCCCGGCCAGTGCCATCTGACCACCGGCCCCTGCCCCGGCCTGACCACCGCCAGCTTCCGTCGCCAGTGTGCGCGGCGGTGCATTATTGGTATTGATCAGACTCTTCATTGACGGGCGCAGTACCATAAACACCAACAGCAGAATGACGATACCGGTAAAGACCTGACGAATCAGACTGGTAAACCAGGCCGCTTCCCAGAACGCCGGCCCCTCAACATCGTCGCCTTCCAGCACCGGGTCAATACGGAAGCTCGCTGACATCACCGTGACCCGGTCGCCGCGCTCTTCATTGAAGCCAATCGCATCTTTAACCAACTGGGTATAGGCCTGAATCTGCTCATCGGATACCGGCTCCAGTGGCTCGCCTTCAGCGCCCCCGGCAACCGGATTGCTATCGACAACCACCGCTACCGACAGCCGGTCGATCGAGCCGGCCGGACGCGAGGTATGGTTCAGGATACGCTCTATTTCGTAGTTGCGCGTAATCGATTGATTACCCTGCACAGCCTGCTCACTGCCGGCACCGGCAACGGCTTCAGTCGTGTTTGCCGTCGACGGCGGCTGGTTGGACAGCGCACCGGGAATGCCTTTGGCACCGGCAGCAGTCGCCGCAGCAGCACCGTTGGTATTGATTTGCTCACTACGGACCACCCGCGCTTCAGGATTCCAGCTTTCGCGGCTTTCCTGTGACTCGCGGAAGTCGATTTCTGCAGCGACCTGCACCCGCACATTACCGGTACCGGTAATCGGTGCGATCAGGCTTTGAATCCGCGATTCATAGGCCTGTTCGATATTGCGGCGGTATTCGTACTGGCGCGCACTGACTTTTAACTCTGACTCGGGCTCCTGCTCGGATAACAAACGACCGCCCTGATCGACAATCGTGACGTGGTTTGGATCCAGTTCACTGATACTGGCGGCGGCGAGATTGATGATCGCCATCACCTGCTCGCGCTCAATGCGCGCACCCGGATACACATCCAACATAATGGAGGCGCTCGGCGGACGGCGATCGCGGACAAACACGCTCTGTTTCGGAATCGCCAAATGCACACGCGCCTTACGCACCTGCCGCATGCTTTGTATAGTGCGCGCCAGTTCGGTTTCCAGAGCGTGATGGTATTTCTTCGACTGCATAAACTCGCTGACACCGAAGCCTTTCTCTTCCTGCAGCATATCCATGCCACCACCGGAGTCGGTCAGGCCGGCACCCGCCAGCTTCAGACGCGCTTCGTGGAGTTGTTTGGCCGGCACCATGACGTCACCGGACATGGATTCCAGGCGGTGTTCAATACCCATACTTTGCAACGACTCCACCACCGCGTTGGCGCGGTCGGGTTCCAGCCCCGCATACAGGCGCCGAAAATCCTGCCCCTGCGACCACATCACCATATAACCGCCGATCGCGACGCTAGCCGCAATACCAACCATCATCAGTAACTGGCGCGCCATCGCATTGTTCGCGAACATCGCCATCGGACTGTTATTTGCTACAGCGGGTGCATCTGCCATTGCCCTTCACTCCTGATTAAACAGACATGCGCATCACTTCCTGATACGCATCAATAAATTTGTTCCGCACTTCCATCGCAGCGGTAAACGAGATCTCGGCTTTCTGGCCGGCGACCATTACTTCCGGCAGCGTGACATTCGGGTCACCGCGCACAAAGGCCTCGGATAAGCTGGCGGATGTCTTTTGGGCTTCATTCACTGCGCCAACTGACTGTTGCAGCATAGCGGCGAAACTATTCTGCCCGCTGCGTTCAACCGCCGGACTGCCAATCGGATTGCTGCGCATATCCGCCGCAATATCGCGCTGGATCTCCAGCGGCGTGCTGACTTCCTGGCGGATCGCACGGATTTGATTGAGTACTGAATTGACATCGATTGTATTAGCCATAGCCCTAACCTCCGGCACTCATGCCGGCTACTGTGTTGTCTGAACCTGTTGCGATAGCGTCGTCGCGTAAACGCGCCAGTTTGTAGCGCAATGTGCGCGGGCTGATGCCGAGAATTTGTGCTGCATCTTTTTTGGTGCGACCCGCTTTTAGTGCATCTTCAATCAGGCGACGCTCCTGATTGCGCATACCGTCATCCAGCGCCGAGCTTGCTTCTGTGCACGGACTTGTCTCTTCATTGATAGCCGGCGCATGCGTAGCGGATTCAACGAACGGC